>CAJUHO010000003.1 GCA_910586195.1 uncultured Bacilli bacterium | reverse complement strand
CACCTATTTCAAAGCCATACCATCTATCATAATAGTTATAAGCATAAATCATCTTATCAAATCTTCCACCATCAATTAATTGTTCCCTAATTTTATTATTAAGTACTTCATTATTAATAGTTAAGACATTCTCTTCATCATTTTGTAATAATTGTAATGCGATATTTAATGCTGAAGCTTTAATAACCTCATTATAGTGATCTTTATAATGTCTTGCATCTGCCGCTGCAGTTAATGGTTCAAGAACAGTAGCATAATCTAATTCTACAATACGATTCTTTAAAGTCTCAATAATAGGAGAATCATTTTTTATAACATACTTATTAGGAGCGTAAGTAATACCTAATTCTTCTATATTATATATTGAAATATTTTGATTTAATTCACTAAAATTAACTTTATAATTACTAATCTTATAATCATCAAACACAACTTTAATATCAGTAATCGTATTATAGTTTTCACTAGTTAAATATGTTAATAGTTTTCCATTACTATATGGCATTACATATCTAATCACTTTAGTATTCAAAATATCACTATCTGAGAATTTAGAACCATCTTCTACTAAATACTTAGCATCATAATAAGGCATTAACTTAAAGATATTATGATATAAAATTTCCTTAGAACTACTATATCCAGAAACTTTTTTAATTCTATTATAATCTGGAATATATACACTACCATTATTAGAAGCTTCAGTATCAACACCATTAGGATCATCATTTTTGAGTATAGGCAATTTATCAAAGGAAGTACCAGATAAATCCCATATAGTCTCATCAAAGTTAGCATCATTTTTATAAAAATTCTTATTAATGCTTTCTTTAGATACAGAAATAACTCTATTTCCAGATGCATTAGAACTTAATCCTGAATCTTCTAATTCATAATTATTCGTTGCAGTAGATGCTGGCTCATTACCATGAATAGTATAGAAATTTGTTCCTGTAGATAAACTTACATTATTCTTCAAAACAGAATTTCTATTAGCAAGTACTCCAACAATAGCTCCATTTAATCGAGGACCCGCATTATTCGTAATTTCAATTTTACTAATACAGTTTTCAACATGGATATCTCCGAAACCATGTCCTAATACTCCACCAAGACCATTTCCATCTTTTGCTTGAGTAGAATTAATGATTCCTTTAACATAAGAATTTTTTATGGTTCCATCAGTAAGTCTACCAATCATAGCAGAAATTCTAATTTTTCCTGATGTTGTGATAACAAAGTCAGTAACACTACTTTTATTAATATTGGTATTAGTTGCATCTCCAATCATTCCAGCAGAATGATCAGCACCAGTAGTAAATTTAAGACCTTTAATATGAACATTAGTAATTTCTGTATCAGTTGCTACATTGGCAATAGTACCTTTACTATTAGCTCCTGATAAACTTACATCGCTAAATACTAAATTCTTAATAGTAGCGCCCTCTAATTCATTAAAGAAAGGTTTCTTCAAATTGCTAATTTTATAGCCATTACCATTTAAAGTTCCTGTAAATTTACTTGAAATAACACTTAACTGTTCATCAGAAATAAATGATGCATCATAATCCTTAGTTAGTTCGAATGTTCCACTAGGATTAGCTTCTATTTTTTTAACAAGTAATTCCAAGCTTGAGCCTTCCACTACACCGTCTTTAACAGTACCATATTCTATTTCTAATTTGTTTTGTTTCTTACTACCATTATATTGAATAATATCATCATACTTCAAAATAAATTTCAATTTATTATTATCAATTCTGTACTCTTCAATTGTTGTATAGAATACTGGCATGTCTCTAGCTTTTACTTTAACAATATAATTTTCTAAATGATTCAAATCAGCTATTTTAATACTTGAAGCTTCTTTAACACCATCTGCTGTTTGTACATAAACAGTTGACGAAACGATGTCTTTAATTTGGAATTGACGTTTTCCAAATGATATTTCATTTTCTAATAAAACAGCATCTTTATAATAGTTAGAATCATGATCTAATTTATTAGAATCCAAATCATAATCAGCAACAACTCTTACAAAGTAATTTTCTTGTTCTTTTGGAGTAAATTTAACTACATTGCTACCAATAACTAGATCTTGTTCTTTTACATTACCATCATCATTACTGATAATTACCTTACCATGAACAATGGTCTTATCCGCATCAATAACATTAAATTTAACGGAAACATCACCATAATTATCTTCATCATAACTGAATTCCTTAACTAATGGAACAGTTTTTAATACTTCGACTTTTACAGTATTATTGCTATCAATATCAAATTCCTTTGTATTAGATAATTTAACTTTTTCAATCGTGATTGTATGAACTCCTACTTTATCAAACCCTGAAAGAGTTACTTGATAATAATCATCCACTTTCGTTACAGTATAAGCTTTATTATTGATACTAACTTCTGCTACTTCATAGTTTACTGTATTAGAACTCTTGAATGAAAGAACAATATCTTCCCCCTTTTCAAAGTACTTAGTATTCGTATTATCTTTACTAGTTGTAATATCACTAACAACAACATTATAGTCAAGTACTAATTGAACTTCTTGAGTAAGCAAACTACGATCTACGATTCGATTATCATTCGCATCTGTTAACACATTCGTATCTCTATCATATGTTGCTTTTATTACGAAATCATACTTTTCAAGCTCAACTACATCAAATTCTAAACTGTTAGAACCTTTTTTAATATCTTTAGTAACAACAGTATGATCAGATTTTTTTGTTAATATAGCTTTACCATTAATGAAACTATCATCAGGATCCGTAACATCAAAGTTTAAAGTAACTTTTGAATTTTGAACATCATCAATTTGCTTATAATTAGTAACAGTTAACTCATCCTTTAATACTTCAACTTTTACAGTATTATTAATAGCAGCAGTTAAAGTATTATCATAAGTAACCTTCGTTGCTTTTAAAGATTGAACACCACTACTATTATCATTTTTATAAGAAATCTGATATCTACCATCAGCAAGTTTAGTCGCTGCATAATCTTTTTCATTAACAGTAATACTGATAATATTATCTGTTTTATTGGTATTAATGGTATAAGTAAGCAGTACACTACTTTCCTTTTCATAATATACCTTATCACTAACAGCTTCAACTACTTCTGCTTTTGCACTAGCTTCAATTTCTTTACTTGCTAAAACAACATTTTCTACTATATCACTATCAGCAGAACCTAAAGCATAATTAGCTAAAATCTCTACTTTGTATTTTGATGTGAATACACCATTAAATACTTTAGAAATACCACTAATACTATTCATTGCTTGATCAGGTAGTGTAATATGGTCCACTACTTCATTCTTATCATTTAATAAGTTGATAGTAATAAGTGTTAACGTATCGTCATCATCTTGGATATCAAAATCTACTTTTACTTGATTTTTTGTAGTATCTTCAACCACTTCTAAATTAGAAATGACCGGAACCTCTTTTAAGATTGTGATATCTAAAGACTTTTTAACATCAAACGTCTTACCATTAGATAAAGTAATTGCTTCGATATTAATAGTATGTAATCCAATTTGACTGAAACCAGGAAGAACTACTACATACTTTCCATTTTCAGCTTTTAAATCATAGTCTTTTCCATCCATTCTAATCTTAGATGGCGTATTTGAAGTAGAGTTAGAACTATCGAACATGACTTTAATTGCCTTACCTTTATGGAATTTTACACTTTCTACATTGTCACTATAAGTTTTAAAATTAGTCGCTTTAAAATCATAATCAATATTAAGCTCTAATTCATCACCTAAACTAACAACACCTGTAACATCTTTATCAGTAACAGCTAAATCAGAAGTTAAATTATAATTTGCATTAATCTTAACTGCATACTTCATATTTTCTTTAATAGATATTTCTACATGATTAGCACCACTCTTAATAGCCTTATCAATAATTGTTTTATTATCTTTATCAACAACTACAATATTACCATTTACAAAAGCGTGATCATTATCAATGATATCAAATGAAATATTTGCTGTTAAATTATTTTCATTGATCTCAGTTTTATAATTTTGAATAACTGGTTTATCTTTCAATACTTCTATTTGAACTTGATTATTAGATGTAACTTCTAATTCTTGAGAACTAGCTAATTTTACTTTAGAAATTGTTAATGTTTGAGCTCCACTATTTAAATATCCATCAACAATAGTAGAATAAGTATCACCATCTTTATGAACATCATACTGTTTATTGTTGATAATAACTGCAACAATGGTAGAAATAAATGAATTGGCATCATCAAATTCTAAATGAATCTTTTCGTTCTTTAAAAAGTATTTAGAGTTTTCATTATTCTTAACAGTTTTTACATTATCAATAGAAAACTGCCCACCAACGATTTCAGAAATTTCCTCAGAAAGAACCATAGTAGTAAATTTATTAGTTGAATCTAATATGCAATCTCTATCATAAGTAACATTAATTTTTACATCATATGAAGTAAAGAACTCAACATTAAATTCTACTTTGTTTTTTCCTTTTTTAATAGGCACATTCATTACAATTGAACCATTTTTATTAAGAAGTACTGCATTACCTTCTATAAAACTATTATCATTATCAATGATATTAAAGTCTAATACAACTTTTGCCTCTTTATTATTGCTAGCAACTTTATAATCACTTATTCTTGGAACATCTTTAAGTGTTTCAATTTGTACTTTATTAGAAACACTAGCAACATTTCCACTAGTACAAATAACTTTAGTAGTATGAATATCCTCAATGATTGCATTTGCAGAAGCTTTATAAACCACTTTATATAAATCTTTTTCTAATTTTATCGCAGTATACTCTTGTTCATTGATATAAATCTTAGAAATATCATGAGGGCCATTCGTAGTTATTTTATAAGTAAGTGTTACATTTTCCCCTTTTTCATAATAGTGTTTATCACTAGTAACAGAAACAATATTAGCCTTGAATGCTGCTATAAAGTCTTTCTGATATAAAACAACATCTTCTTTAGAATCTGAATTATCATCAGTTTGACAATAACTTGCAATAACATTTACATGATAACTAGAAACAATTCCTAAATTTTTAAATACCTTAGTAATATGCTTAGAGCCTGTTAAATCAGAACTATTTAAATCAATCTTTTCAAGTACTGTACCCTGATCATCTTTTATTTCGATAAACATTTTAAATAATGCATTATCATCATCGTTAACATCAAAATTAATTGTGACTTCACCATTTTCAGCATTTTCTTCTAGTATTAAATCAGAAACAGTAGGAACTCTCTTAATAATATTAATGTTTAAATTCAAATCATCTTTAAATTTAAACGTCTTACCATTACTTAAGGTTATAATCTCAGGTTTAATATTTTTCTTGCCAAAATCCCTAAATTCAGGTAAAACTACAACAAATCTACCATTCTCAATATTAACATCATAGTCCTGACCATTTATTTTAATTCGATTAGGAACATATTTACTAGTATTAGAACTATCAAAGTATATCTTAACCTTTTCATTTGCAAAATAAGTATCCTTTTCAGGTGCAAGATTAGATACTTTAAATTGATAATCACTTACTAATTGCAATTCTTTTAATTCTTCAATTTTACCAACTAAATTACTATCGACTAAATCTTTATCAGTTGTTAAATTATAACCTAAACTAAACTTAGTTGTATAAATTTTACCTTCTGTAACAGATAATAAAACATTATTAGAGCCATTTTTAATATCTTGTTCTTTTACAAGGTTACCAGCTTCATCTGTAATTTCAATATTACCAAAAGTAAACGCCAAATCAGGATCTACCAAATTAAAAGTTATATTAAGTGTTGAATCATCAAGACTATCTTTAACTATATAATTAGTAATATTAGGTTTTTCTTTTAATACTTCTATTGATTCTGTGAAATCAACATTTACTTTTTGATCATTATTTAGTATTACTTCACTAAAATGATAATTAATAGCTCCAGCTTTATTTGAAGAATTTAGAACAACATGATAGATATCATTCACACTATCTTCTACAACATCATAATAAACATTATTGATTTTAACTTTCTCTATTTTAGCACCATACAACACTGTGGCTTTAAAGTTTAATGTAAAATCACTATTTTTTGGTATATATTGATTTTGTTGTTCTATTTCAATAAATTCAACCTCATAATCCAGTGTCTTTTCTAACTTTCGTACTAAAAGTGTTAAATCAGTTACTGTAATTTTATCATCATTATTCATATCAGCATTTTCTAATAGATAAGAAGGAATCGATTTCTTATTAATTAAATGAAGTTCTAATAATTTCAAATCATCATAATTGATTTGACCATCCTCATTCAATTCACCCTTAAATAAAGAGTTACTATAGGCCGCATATACAGTTCCTGCAAATAATAAATAGCATAAACCTACAATTGAAAATATTATCAACATATTAGTACGTTTTTTATTATCATCCCTTTTTTTTCTATATAAAATAATGGTAATAACAAGAAATATAAGAATTACTATAATAAATACAACAAAACTATTACGTCTGGTATTGTCTACTTTATATTCTTCAACATTCTCTTCTTCCTCATCATCCATTTGATCAAAGATTTCTTCCTGATCATATTTATCTGTCTCAATAGTATTATCATCATACTTATCAGTTTCAGTAGTATTATGATCATTAACTTTATTAGAACTTTCTGAAGCAGAGTTATTGAAATGAATAGTGTTAGAACTATTATTAAAACTATCATTAGAATTATTATTAGAAGAATTTCCTGTATTTGTATTTGAATTATCAGGAACAGTTACTTGATCTCTAATGATATTAACATCTACACTCTTATCATCTACAGGGATATCTTTACGTCCTTCAGAAGTGACAATATTTTCCATTTTTATAGTAGTAATTCCAGCACTAGCTGTTGTTTTTACTCGCAATCTAACTTGAACAACATTTTCTAAAGTCTTACTCCCAACTTTCTTAATAGCTACAAACTCAAAAGTATCTGGATTATATTCTAACTCCTCCCAATCATTTAATGAGACAAAGTCATCTTGTAAAACTTGCTCAAATATATTTTGATCATATATTAACTTAGCTTTATAAGCATTATAACCACTAGTAACATTAGTATAATTATCCAAATCTAACGTTACCGTTACTTCTTGTCCTGCCTTTAAGCCCGTCATATTAACATTAAGGGTCGTCTTAATATTAGTATTAGCAACAAAAGCAGATTTATTGTTAAAAGATAACACTAATCCTAAAGAAATAAATATTATTCCTACAAGTGATAAAAACACACTTATTTTACGATCATATTTCATAACCGAAAACCATCCTCCTACATAGGGACATACTATAACAAAAAAAAAGTAAAATTTCAAGACCATCATATGAATTAACATAATTTTAGTTACTTAAGCATATGTCGCCCTCTTCTATTTATTGTAGAATCGTTATAAAAATTTATCTAATTTTTTGTTTTCTAGAGGTTATTTTTTAATTAGAATTATCAAAATTCCTTATTTCATAAAGATTTTATTATAGTTATTTAAGAGATTGTCTCCATCGATATGTAATATTTTACCTGGTAAATAAAAATATTCGCTACGATCCAAATTCAGAATTTTTTTATTATTCTCAATAATAAGTCTATCTTCTTCTATAGAACCTTCATGTAAAGATTCCTTTCTTAAATCATCAAGCAAACTATCAGCATAAAGCCGCAAATCAATTCCCTTTAAGATAGCAACATTCCCGCTTACCTCAATAATTTTAAAATAAATATCGTTTCCATGAGAATTTCTGCTGACAATATCGCCTATTTTCAAATTCATATTATCACCCATCCAAGTATATTCAAAATAAAATATATTTAGAAGGTAATTACATTACTTACTTAAGGCATTACTCATAGCTACAAAGACATCCACACCTAAATTTTCTGCTCTAACATTCAAATCAAATCCATATTCATTTAATACTTTTTCTACTTCTACCAAATCATATGATTTCAAGTTATTACGTAGATTTTTTCTTTTAAATTGAAAACTATCATGTATTAGTTGAAAAAATACTTTCATATTATATACTTCTAATCTATTAGCACGAGGCTTTAAGGATATTACTGCACTATCAACATGAGGACTAGGCATAAATTTTTCCCGTCCCACATCAAATAGTTTTTCCACTTCATAGAAATAATTTAAATAAACTGTAATAGAACCATAATCCCTACATCCTGGTAAACTAGAAAAACGATTCGCAACTTCTTTTTGAATCATAACAACAATATTAGAAAATTCAAATGGCAAATCCATCAACTTCATAAGAATAGGAGTCGTAATATAATAGGGAATATTGCTAATAAAATAAAGTTTGTTATATGAAAATTCAGATAAGTCCCTCTCAATATCCGCCTTCAAAAAATCCTTAAAATGAATAACAACATTATCATATTCACTCAAATTATTTTCCAAATACTCTTGCAATTGCAAATCAACTTCATAACACAACACCTTCATTGCATTTTCTGCCAAACATTTAGTAAGTACACCCATACCTGGACCAACCTCTAGTACCAAAGAATTTTCAGCAATTTCAGCACTCTCAACTATTCTCTTAATAATATTTTGATCTTTTAAAAAATTTTGTCCATATTTTTTCTTGAATTTAAATCTATCATTTTCCATAAAACTCACCATCCATATTTTACTCTATATCGCAAATAAAAAAAAGAACAAATTAATCAATTTGTTCTGCAATTTCCTTTTTAGGTTTCGAACGACCATTGAACATTAAAAACACATTAGAAAGACACAAACCATATAACATAGTTTTCATAAAAGGAATAAAGTAATCAAAAAAATTAAAATTGATATTTCTTCCTAATTGTGCCTTTAATACCATGTTATTATCTAATATAGCTCTTAAAGCAACTACTACCACTGTAGCAAAAACTAAACAACATGTAATGTTATAAAATATATTTTTAGTAACAGAATTCTGTCTTGCAAAAATATTAATAATAAATAATGCAAAAATCAAAAGATATGGAATAAACACCTTTATAGAAGACAATATATTCTTTCCTAAACGTTGATACATTTGAACGATAATAAACAATGTTAACGAAAGCGCAGAGAAAAATAATAAAAGCTTCAAAAATGAGAATAAACTATTAAATATTTGCCTCATACTCTACCTCCAACTACATTATAATACCACTTTGAGACTTCTAACAAAAATTCCGATGCATCTTTATATGCCAATAAAATTTCATAATAACTGTCTTTAGCAATATCAAATACATTTTCTTTAGCATCTTTATTACTAAAGAAATAACTACTATTATTCTTTATATTTTTTGCAACATATTCTGTTCTTTTTATCAATGCTGCAGACTCTAATTTTACAAATGGTGCAATCATTTTAACTTTATTAGAAGTAAACTTAATATCACTTCCTTCTATTGAAGTAATATCATATAACTGTTTAACAATACAGCCATTTATTACCTTACGCTGATATACTGATTGAAACTCATAGATTTCGGGAAGTGACAATTGATCTTTCTCAAAAAAGCTTTTAATCTCTGCATCTGAAAAAGAATCAACACATAACATCAGCCTAGATTGAATAGATAACATTTCATAACCATTTTCAGGCCCAGAATAACCATTAATATCGTAAACAGAAGCATTAGTACGAGTTTGATTAATGTTTTCCTGTACCTTAGTATAAAGATCATTTGTATAGTTCGTTTTTCCAACAGTAGTACCTACTTCTTTAAAATGATAAAAATTAAGAAAAATTATAAAACAGGAAAGCCCAAATACAAGCCCTGTAAATGTATAACCCAATATTTGACTATATTCACCTAGTATCTTTTTCATTACTTATTCTCCTTCATTAATTGAATGTACGGCAACCTTATAATGATAACTCTTATTTTGCCAATCTTCTGCATCTAATGGAACCCATATTCGTAACTGATAAGTATTAGTTTTCCCAGCATCAATTGTTCTAGAGTCCAAAACATTTTTTTTAATTGTTGATAATAATCCAGTTGCAACTACCTTACCGTTTAAAATTAATTCATATTTTAATTGATTCCTATTTAACAATTCCACATTTTCATAAGTATCGCCCTCTCTTTTAATACTATCTTCCAATAAAACCTCATAACCACCAACATTATCACCTGTATTAGAAATATCAAACGAATAGGCTGGAACATTCTTAGCATCTCGATCATTCTGTGGAACTAATGATTCAACATCGACACCTTGTCCACGATCCTTCAATGCAATAGTCAAAGTAGTTACGGCAGCCTTATCCTTTTGAAAAACTTTATACCATAAAAACGCAACAGCCACACAAAATACAAACAGAATAACGCCTGCCACAATTAACTTCAACCCCATTTTTGAATCTTTTTCTTCCATATTTTCCTTCATCTTAATCTTCCTCACTTTCCTGGTCCATTGTAATAACCTCTATTTTACTTGCATTACGTGCCTTCTTAGTCTTAAAATTTTCTCTTCTACTTTCCGTTTTCCTTACAAGTGAATTTCGCAAAGTTTTAATAATTCTAACAATTTCAACTGCGATAACCCACAAACAAGGAAGAACAATACAGATAAGCCAACCATAAGATTGTGATAAAAAGTATTGTACATAACCTATTTTAGGAATCTTTAAAAATACTCTACCATCAATATTGTTTTCAGTAACTAAAGCGTCATCTGGTGCATTATTATTATCACCCTTTGTACGAAATAACAATTTACCATCCTGTGACTTTTCAATATCGATAATTCTATGAGTGACAGTCAAACCAGCATAACGTGTATCAGTAGAAATAAAGGTAATAATATCACCTTTTTTCAACTTTTCTGGAGGCACATTTTTTATAACAACAGCATCTTGTACATTTATAGTAGGTACCATACTAGGACTTATGATAACATAGGCACCATACAAAGGCTTATAATTACCACTTGAAATATTTTTTACATAATCAATTGTGTAGGTAGTAAACAACACTCCGATAAATAGCATAATCAAAATAACTGAGTATAAAACTACTTTTGCAATAAAATTATATATTTTTCTAAATATTCTAAAAAAAGAAGGTTGAGATTTTTTTTTCATCATTCTACTATCATATATGTCATCTCTCACTTTTTCACCCACTTTCTTTTTTACATCCGAAATAATTCAACCTTCCCAATACTATACTCTGTAAATATAATAACACACTTATCTTGAAAAATCTAGAAAAAGATTACATTCAATAGTCAACAAAAAAAAGCATCAAACGATGCCTTTCAATTTATTAAACCGCTTTACCATAGACGTTTACTTTTACTGTAAAGTTTTTGCTTTCGCCTTGATTGTCGATAACAGCTGTATCTGCTAACCACATTCTTAAACGGAAATTATCAGTAGTTGATGTAGAATGACTACCAGTATATAAAATCATAGAACCACTTGGTGTCCCAACATCTGAATTAGCAGCTGACTCATTATAAACTTTAGGAGCCATAGCCTCTTGATAACTTTCACCAACTAGCTTTTCTAGATAAAGCTTAACATCTGTTCCATTAAGTGTAGAAGTATCTGTTTTCTTCGCAGCAATTTCATATTGAATTGTCGCAACACCTGTAATAGTAGATGCTACAGTAAAATCAAATTTCTCTTCTGTTCCAGATAGTAACTTTCCAGCTTCATCTGACATAGGAAATGCATTTGTAATTGAAATACCATTTGTATCCTCAGTATAAGTCATCGAAATAGTACCTGTACTAATCTTATTTTCCTTTGTTCCAACTCCTGTATAAGTAAATGCTGCAAATGAAACTCCAACTACAGCAACTACAAGAATTGCTACTCCTAAAACAGATAATAAAATTTGCTTTGATGAGTTGTCTCTCATAGTATCGTCTTTATCACTCATTGTTTATCCTCCTTACTATTTAAAGTATATCACATTAATTATTTTAAGAAAAGAACAATTTATATTATTCTTTCATTATGCTGTCGCATTTACATTAACTTTCATAGTAAATGCTGTTGAAGTTCCCGTAACATTGTAAGCATCAGCCACCCAAATTCTTAAACGAAAATCTTTTGAATCTGATCCATTAAAAGAACCTGTATATAATACTTTACCATTTTCTGCATTAGTTGAATTTGACAAACTATTATATGTAGGCACTGATTCTGTATAACCAGTTACTGCTGTATCAGTAGTCGCATCTGTTAAATAGACTTTAACATACTGAGAATCTAACGTATTAGTTGTTTCTGCTACACCATAAATTTCATAATTAATAGCAGTACTACCTTGCACAGTACTTGCAACAGTGAAATCAAAATAACCTTGTTCAACACCATTTGTAGGATCTGACTCAGTTAAAACTTTACCAACAGAATCAGCAAGTGGTTGCGCATTTACTAAGGAAATACCATTTGTTTTTTCTGTATAACTAAAAGTGATAGTACCAGTACTAATAGTATTCTCTTTAGAACCACTTCCAGTAAAACTAAATGCAGCATAAGTTACACCAACTACAGCAACAATTAAAACTAAAATTGCCACTACAGAAATAATAATCTCCCTTTTGCGATTGTCTTCTTCTTTTTCTTTCATTGTTTCTATCCTCCTATAATCCCATATTAGCATAATCAAAAATTCTTGTAAAGAAGTTTTTTTATATTTTACACTCAATTATTTAAGAAGCAAAATATAATTCATAGATTAATATAATAAAGCAATCTACATAAAATAAAAATCACTCACATAAATAGTATTAACAAAAAATACTAATACATGAATGAATTTTAAAAATTTATTATAAAACTTAAAATCCTAAGCGTAAAATATCAAATTGAATATTATCTTGTGTATGCATCCCTTGCATATCTTTTTCCGTTTCAAATAATAAATCTAAATGTTTACCATTAACAGAGCTCCCACGATCCATAACAATAGCAACAATCGAAGTATTATATATATCAATATTACTTAATCGAATAATACTACCACAAGGCAAAGTCTGATCAGCAGCAACAATTCTTACTTTTCCATACTTTGAATCATCATAATAAATATTACCATTTTTAAAATTTTGTTTAGGTGGACACGCACTAAATCCTCCACATCCTTTACAGTCTGGACCATAACCTGTAAGCTTTCCTATAAAAGAAGATACTCTACCTGATTGAGCAACAGCAAAAGCCTCCTCAAAAGTTTCATATATAGTAGTACTAGATACAGCCTGAGATGGCAAAGAATTATATGTATTTGCCATTCTCATCGCTTGAATAGATTTCAAATTATTTACATTGTAAGTTGTAACAGTCTCTCTTATATTTCCCGAAGCCACACAAAATAAAATTACAAAAATGCAAATAACAGTAGATAAGTAGTGAAAATAATTTCGAATTAACTTTTTCATTATATATATTCACCTCTATGATATATAAATCGTAGCATAGAGCCCATCAAAAGTCAAATAAAGCGATAGCATTAGCTGTCGTCTGCCTCATTACATCATCCACAGAAACACCCTTGACTTCTGCAATTTTTAAAGCAATAACAGGTATATATTGGGAACTATTCACTTGGCCACGATAAGGATGTGGAGTAAGATAAGGACTATCTGTTTCTAATACAACACAAGAAAGATCAAGCATAGAAATCACTTTAGGTAAATTACTATTCTTAAAAGTAACAACACCACCTATTCCTAATAAAAATCCCATATCAATATATTGCTTAGCAATCTCATAACTACCAGAAAAACAATGAATAACTCCTTTAACATGATGATTTTTCAATATATCAATAGTATCTTGTGTAGCATCCCTTGAATGAACAATAACAGGTAAGTTCATTGCCTCAGCAATGTTTAATTGTTTTTCAAAAAGTTTCATTTGTTCTAGTCTATTTTCTTTACCATAATGATAATCCAAACCAATCTCACCAAGAGCTACTACCTTCTCCTCACCAAGAAAATTTTCTAACATTTTAAAATGACTATTTTCTATTTTGTCTACCTCTGAAGGATGAAAACCCAAAGATAAATATACATCATTATACTTTTTTGCATAATAAAGACTCTCTTCAATCTCAGATAATTCACAACCAGAAATAATAATTCTTTCAACTCCCCTTTCTTTGTTCTTTGCTATAATACTATCTATATCATCATAATATTGCTTTGATAAATGACAATGTGTATCAATAAACATTCCTCTAACACCTCCTTTTAATATAAAACCATTTTATAAATAAAAAATATCATTAATCAATGATATTAACTTACTTCTTTAATTTCCACCTATGAATTTTAATTCTAACATAAGAATAAGTTACTACACCCAGATATAAAATATCAATAATATTTCCAGTTTGAGAAATAGATAGAACTAAAAACCCAGCAACTAGTAAATAGGCAGTATCAATATTTGCCATTTTTATTAAAATATCTGGTACATATTGTTGAGGTGTATCATCCATTATAGTCATTCCTTTCCTAAAGTTTTACTACAACTACAACTTCAACACTACCTTTCCATCGTAACAAAAAATATAAAGAAAGAAAACAATTAATTATTCCCTTTCTGTAAAATTGACAAATTTAAATTAAAAACTATCCTTGTTAATTCTTTTAAAAATAGGTCTTGGAGTTCCTACTTCATAAATTAAATTATCCTGATATGACAAACTTTTATTTTCTATTTGTAACTGAAATAATATTTCTCGACTAGTATCCGGAATAATAGGTTCTAAAAAAACAGCACAGATCCGAATAGACTCTAACAAATTATACAAAACGGTTTCTAGACGCAATTTCATTTCTTCATCTTTAGCAAGTACCCAAGGCATTGTCTCGTCAATATATTTATTACTAGCCCTTAATAATGTAAATACTTCATCAACCGCCGCACTTACTTCCAAAGAATTCATCTTCGCTTCCACCTTAGCATCTAACTCATTCATTAATGTAAATATTTCTTCATCTTTAGGATCATCGACATGAGAATTTTCAATATGACCACTAAAATATTGATTCACCATTGAAATTGTTCTTTGCACCAAATTACCTAGAATATTAGCAAGATCCCCATTAATACGTTCTATTAATAACTCATAAGTAATATTACCATCACTAGAAAATGGAATTTCATGAATCAAATAATAACGAACAGCATCCACTCCAAACTTTTCTACTAAATCGTCAGCATAAATTACATTACCTTTACTTTTACTCATCTTATCATTATTCATTAAAAGCCATGGATGTCCAAAAATTCTCTCTGGTAACTCTAAATCCAAAGCCATTAATAAAATAGGCCAATACAATGTATGAAATCTTAAAATATCTTTTCCAATCAAATGAATATCAGCTGGCCAATACTTTCGAAATTCTTCACTAGAACCATCAGGATCATACCCTAAAAATGTAATATAATTTGATAATGCATCAATCCAAACATAAACCACATGATTTAAATCGAAGTCAACAGGAACCCCCCAATCAAAAGTAGTTCTAGATACACATAAATCTTGCAATCCTGGCTTCAAAAAATTATTAATCATTTCATTTTTACGAGAAACTGGTTCAATAAAATGAGGATGTGTTTCAATATATTCTTCTAATTGTTTTTGATACTTGCTTAATCTAAAGAAATAAGCCTCCTCACATGCTTCTTCAACTACACGCCCACAATCCGGACATTTTCCATCTACTAATTGACTATCTGTAAAAAAGGATTCACAAGGTTTACAATAAAGCCCCTTATATTCGCCTTTATAAATATCTCCTTGATCGTATAATTTCTTAAAAATTTTTTGAACAATCTCTTTATGATGAGGATTCGTAGTTCTAACGAATTTATCATAACTAGTATTCATCAAATCCCAAATTCTTTTAATTTCTGTAGCAATAGTATCTACAAATTGTTGTGGAGTCTGTCCACTTTCACGAGCTTTATCTTCTATTTTCAAGCCATGTTCATCCGTTCCAGTCTGAAAATATACATCATAACCCTTCAATCGTTTATAGCGTGCAATAGCATCTGCTAAAATAACTTCATACGTATTCCCAATATGTGGTTTCCCTGATGTATAAGTAATAGCTGTCGAAATATAAAATTTATCTTTCATAAAATCCCTCCCATATAGACACAAAAAACATTATAACATAAGGACGAATCTTCGCGGTACCACCTTATTTTATAATGTTCATTATACACTCAAATAGTTAACGCCTATTAAACGATTAAGCTTACTTATCAACTTAATAGTTCAGAAGCCATATCTAATAGTTCATTAGATTCTATTTCCACCAACAAGAACTCTCTTAACTAATGCTATCTATTAAACTCTCCATCAAAACAATCAATATGTTGAATTATATCATAAACTCTTTTATTCTTCAATATGTTTACTTAGAAAATCTGCTATCACAACAGCAATTTTTTCATCTACTTCTATAATACTATTCTCTTGAGAAAGAATAATCACCAATCCCACAACGTCCCCTTTTACATTAATTGGATTGATGATATAAGTATATTCCTCTTTTTTGCCATCTATGAGTTCTATCGAATGAGGAGTTTTTTCTACTAATACTTCACGATCATTCATTTGCTGTTCTAACACTCTTGATATAGCCTTATTTAAATATTTTTTTCTATCTTCTCCTGTTGCAACAATAAATCTATCACGATCGGTAATAAAAATATTTTTTTTAATTGTAGAACTAATGGTATCCGCTAAAGTTTTTGCAATCTCCGTCATATCATCCATAGAAGAATATTTTTTTAAAGCAATCATTTCTTTATCAACAAATATCTCCAAAGATTCACCATCTCTAATCCTTAAGGTTCTTCTAATTTCTTTAGGAATAACAATTCTTCCCAAGTCATCTATTCTTCTTACTACACCAGTTGTTTTCATAACGATTCCTCTCTTTCTACAATTATCATCTGCTATTTTTGAAACTTTATACCTTAATAATTACTTCTATATATATTATAAACTTTATTCCCATAAATTCCCTTGGTAAATATTTCCATTTAGTAAACTAAATAAAAAAAAGAACTCAGATTGAGTCCTAATTATTTGAAATATCAAACAAATGAGAGTTACTTTTAGTAAACAGATATCTCTCCCCTTGCTCTAATATACTATTCATTAAAGTAGTATCTTTAATAACTATTTTTAATTCTATATTTTCAATTAAATCTTTACTATAGTTTCCTAAAAGATATTTTCTCATATCATCTATTATTTTAATTCTACATTCATTATCTATATCTTCCTTAAAAAGTTTAGGAAGACCTGAAAGCAATGATTGATTAGCACTTTTTATTTTTTCTTTAGAAATTTTTTTTATTTTACTATTAATTGAAGAAAACTCCTTTTTAGGAATTTTTATCATGTCTGATTCCTTTTTAGGAAAAAAATCTTCTACAAGTTTACTTAGTCTATGCACTCTATCTTCACCAATGTTAGAAAATTTTTCAATTAATTGCACACGATACGCATTCAATAAACCATCCACTACTTCTTTATCTAAAACAATTCCAAATCTTTTTGATAAATTAAACAATCTAGTTTTTACAGAATCCATAGAGTCAAGAGGTGGTTGTCTAAGAAGAGAAATAATATCTTCAGTAATAAGAATTTCTGTATTATTACGAATCAACTCTAAAATTGCATTTTTATATGTTTCCAAATGTTGTCTTTCTAGATCCTCTACTCCTATCAAAATCAACACCTCTTTCTATAATTACATAAAAAGAATACCAAGCAATATTTTTTTAGTCAATGTTTTTTTCAGAAAAACAAAAGATTAAAGAAATACTATTAACTATCTAATTTGTAACACTATCAGTATAATTTACAACTAATATTTTCCAATAAATCACACAAATAATAAATGGGATGGATTTCCAGCTTAATAGTATCTAAAACTATAACCAAAGTCTCTCCTAAAGTTTTAAAACGAAACATCATTGAAATATTACAAGCATCCATAAACAGTTCTTCCATATTTAACTTTTCTACAATATTTTTCGTAAAAGATAATTCTATTGAATTTTTAGTTTGTCTGAAATTTTTTATTGGAATTTTTTTCGCCAATTTTTCAAACCATTCTTCATGCATATAAATCAACATATCTTCATTAATTTTACCAAATCTATCTTCTAGTTCACATTTCACCTGTCCTAGCATTCTTCTACTATCAATGGTATTAATTAAACGATGGATTTCTATTTTTAAATCTTCATCATTTACATAATTATCCTCAATATGAGTAGCAACATTTATCAAAGGATTAACATCTTCTTTTTCTTCTTCACTCAAATTTTTCCCCTGTCTTCTCGCCACTTCATTATTAAGAAGTTTTAAATATAAATCAATTCCTATACTATCGATAAATCCAGCTTGCTCTCTACCCAATATATCTCCAGCTCCCCGAATAGACAAGTCACGAGTAGCAATAGAAAAGCCACTACCAAGTTCCGTAAACTCTTTTATAACATTCAATCTTTTTACAGCAGTTTCTGTCAAAGCTTTAAATGGTTTATACATTAAATAAGCATATGCAAACTTATTACTACGACCAACACGACCTCTAATTTGATATAACTGACTTAATCCAAAATGATCAGCATCTAAAATAATCAGTGTATTGACATTAGGAATATCAATTCCTGTTTCTATAATTGTTGTACAAACTAAAACATCATACTCATGATTAATAAAATCTATCATCCTATTTTCCATCTGAATTTTAGTCATCTGTCCATGTGCTACCATAACACGGGCATCAGGAACTAACTCAGCAATTTCTTGGGCCTTCCGTTCTATCAATTCTACTCGATTATAAAGTAAAAATATTTGACCATCTCTAGAAAGTTCCTTATAAATAGCATCTCGTATAATCTGCTTATTTTCCTCCACTACATACGTTTGAATAGGATAACGATCTACTGGTGGTGTCTCAATTAAGGAAAGACTCCGAATACCCGTCATAGACATTTGTAAAGTTCTAGGAATTGGAGTTGCTGTTAGAGTCAAAATATCAACATTAGATTTATACTGTTTAATTTTTTCTTTATGCGCTACTCCAAATCTCTGCTCTTCATCAATAATTAATAAACCCAAATCCTTTGGTTGAACATCATCACTTAAAAGACGATGAGTACCAAAAACTAAATCAATAGTTCCATCCTTTAATCCTGCAATAATTCGTTTTACTTCACGAGAGGAACTAAAACGATTCAGTAAAGCAATTTGAACTGGGAAATCACGAAAACGACGTAAAGCATTTTCATAATGCTGATTAGATAAAATAGTAGTAGGACATAAAAACAAAACTTGCTTAGAATCCAGTATAGCCTTAAAAGCAGCAACAAAAGCAACCTCTGTTTTTCCGAAACCAACATCCCCACATAAAAGACGATCCATTGGTTGAATAGACTCCATATCTAATTTTATTTGTTTAATAGCTAACATTTGATCTTTGGTAAGTTGAAAAGGAATATCATGTTCAAATTCATAAAGTAACGCTGTATCTTTTGAAAAAGCATAACCTTTTCTGCTTTCTCTTTCTGCATAAAGCTTCAAAAGTTGATCTGCCATATCAGCAATTTTTTGAGATACACGACGTTTCGTTTTTTCCCATTCACTACCATTTAATGAATGAATATTAGGAGCACTTCCTTCTCTTCCAGTATATTTATTTAAATAATCTATTTTTTCCACTGGAATATAAAGTTTATCATTGTTTTTATAAAGTAATTCTAAATAGTCCTTACTCATACCATTTTGAACTAACACACGAATACCATTATAAATACCAATACCATGAACATCATGAACAACATAATCTCCTATTTGTAATTTATCAATATCCTTTATTTTAGAAGTGTATTTAAAACTAGATACTGATTTTTTACTGCGTTTCTTTTCATTATATAATTCATTTTGAGAAATAAATATATAATCCTTATAAATAAATCCCTCACCAATTGGCTTTTCTAATATATTCACCTGATGTAAAACGATTCCATTCTCAAAAACTTGAGCATAAGGGACTGCAAGATGAGATGTAAAACTCTCTATTTGAGTTTTATCTAAACAAATAATCACTGTTTTTTGATTTTCTAAATTATGAATTAAGTATTGATTAATAGCCTCACCATTTTCATGAAAAGAAGGAACCGATTTAATACCAAAATCCATAACATATAAATTTTGATCCGCAATGATATTATCAACATTCATATAATATATTTCTTTACTAGTTCTTAAATCGCTTAAAAAAAACATATAATTACCAGAATAAGATACATCTTTAGTAGTCTGATAAGTCATAATCTCATTACGAAGAGTTTTCTCACTAACTGCTAATTGAGAATAGTCTTTATAAATAATAGTAGGATTTAACAAATAATCTTTAATAGAAAAAGTATGCTGTAAACATTCTTCCAAATATTTCTGCTTTTGTTTTTCTTCTTCCACCTCTTTTTCTACAATAAACTCCCAACATGGATAAATGGTAACTTCTTCAAGTTTTTCTATAGAACGTTGACTTCCAATTTGAAAACTACGAATCTCATCAATCTCATCACCAAAAAATTCAAAACGAATAGGATTATCATAAGTTACTGGAAAAATATCTATAATAAAACCACGAATAGCAAATTCTCCAGTTTGAGTGACCATTGTTTCCCTATGGTAGCCTAATTTTAACAAATATTGAATCAAATCTTTTGAAGAAATTTCCTCCCCCCTTCGATACGTCTTCAAACAATTTGAAAAATCAACAGGAGAGGGAAGATAACGAAGAAATCCCATTAAATTGGTAATAACAATTTGTGATTTTTGTAAAGTAAGAGAAATCAAAGTTTCCATTCTCACCATTTGTAAATCTGGACTAATAGCAATCGCTTCACTCGTTAAAAAATCATCCATTGGAAACAAAGATACTTTATCCGTATAAACAAGTAAATCCTTATAAAGCTTATTTGCCTCAAACAGTGAATTTACAACCACCAATATATTTGCTCCATTTTTTTCAAACAAAGTTTTTAAATATATACAAAAAAACTCATCGGTCAAATTTACAATGCCCATGGTCTCTTTTTGCGGTATTTCAATTAATTCCGTAAAAACACTCATATTATCACCCAATCTTTCGATTATATTTATTCATTAAAGTAGAAAAATCCATTCTAAAGAAATCGTCTAACAAATTACCAACAATAATACTTAACTTTTCCAAAATTTCCTGCTCATCTTTCGAAAATTTTCCAAGTACATAGTCAATAGTTTCAGCACGGTCAACATGCGAAATACCAATCTTCAATCTTTTGTAAGCCTGTGTCTTTAAATGAGACTCAATATTTTTCAAGCCATTATGACCTGCACTACTACCAGATGATTTCAACTTAAAACTTCCAAGAGGAATATCTAAATCATCATGAACAATAAATACATTATCTACAGAAATTTTATAAAAATCCATAAATCTTTTAACAACTTCACCAGATAAATTCATAAAAGACTGTGGCTTTAAAAATATAACTTTCTCTCCATTTATAGAAGCAATAATATAAAGTCCATTAAATTTACTTTTATAATTCGTTAACTCCTTAGACTCTAAATATAAATCAAGCATATAAAAGCCTGTATTATGTCTTGTATTAAGATAATCATCCCCTGGATTTCCTAACCCTACTACCAATTTCACTTTTTCACACCCTTTACATTATGATACTCTTGATAAACAAATCCCTTCAAGACATTTCTCTCTTTGGCAACTAGTTTAATTGCTTCCTTTTCATTCATACCATCATCTAAATAAAGACAAACATGCTCTGCTATAGTTAAATGATCATATTTTTGATTTTCCGTATTTCCCTCTACAACAAGTACAAATTCCCCTTTTAAAGCGTCTAATTCATCTAAAACATCAGAAATCGTTCCACGATAAATTTCCTCATAAAGTTTAGAAATCTCTCTACTTAAACTAATTCTACGTTCCCCTAAAATTTCTCTCATATTCACTAAAGTATCACGAATACGGTGAGGAGCCTCATAAAAAATCATAGTAGCAGTATTGTTCTTTATCATTTCTAATTCCTTTTTTTGTTTAGACGATTTGGCATTTAAAAAACCATAAAACAAAAATGGAGAAGGTGATATTCCAGATGTAATAAGAGCAGGAACAAAGGCAGTGGCACCTGGTAAAGCTATAACATTTAAAGAATTAGCAATCACTTCCTGTACAACCTTATATCCAGGATCACTAATAATGGGCGTTCCTTGATCTGTAACCAACCCTATATTTTTACCATTTTTCAAATCAGCAATAACACGACTTTTAACATTATTTTCATTAAATTCATGACAGCTTACTAATTGATTTTTAATGTCATACTTTTTCAATAAGTTTCCTGTCGTTCTTGTATCTTCGCATAAAATATAATTCACTTCTTTTAAAAGACGCAAACTACGCATAGTAATATCTTCTAAATTACCAATGGGAGTTGGTATTAAATATAAACTGGCTGATTTATCATAACTTTTTTGACTCATACAAAAAAATCTCCTTCCATATTTAGAATTAAAGGAAAAGAAACTACCATACCTTCTTTTCCATTTTTACTACCCTCGATTAAAAAGGTTTTTGCACCTTTACCTATACCACCATGAATAAATTGCAACCGTTTAATTGTAAAATGATATTTATGATATAAATCTATAATTTCTATCAAACGAGTGGCAGTAAAAACTAATACTAACTTTCCCCCATCTTTTAACAATTTAGATGAAATAGAAAAAATACTATCTAACTCCAAAGTGATATCATGCCTCGCCTTTGATAAAACTTCAGAAGAATTTAAATATCCATTTTCGAAAGAAAAATATGGCGGATTAGAGACAATAATATCATAACTATTAATATGACTCCTTTTTGCGTAATCATTGATATCTTCATTAACAATAGTTATTTGTTTTTCTAAGTGATTAAATTTCACAGACTTCATCGCAATATCAGCAACACTTTTATCAATCTCAACAGCTGTAATATGAGCATTAGATTTAGCACTTAAAACTAAAGGAATACAAGCTAATCCAGTACCAATATCCATAATATTTTTATCTTTGTAATTCACCTTAACAAAATTGGCTAAAGCTAAAGAATCACTTGTCATTTTAAAGAACCCTTTTTGCTGATAAATTTTAATGTGTTCATATCCGACAATGCTACACAACTCTAAATCTTGCATTTTATTATTTTTCATTATGAAACTCTATAATACCTCTCATTCCAAAATCAACACGATAACTCTTTCTAAAAATATCAATATCAATTACCTTTCCTGTTCCTTCTTCTGTTTTTATAATAGTACCAATTTTAGGTAAATCTTTTTTTAAATAACTATAGGTCTCATTTTCATAATTCAAGCAACACAACAGACGTCCACAAACACCATTGATTTTAGAAGGGTTAAGTGCCAACATTTGATTTTTAGCCATATTAATAGATACACTATTAAAATCTGTCAAAAATGTATTACAACATAAAAACAATCCACATGGTCCTAACCCACCAACTCGTTTTGCCTTATCACGCACACCAATCTGACGCAACTCGATCCTCGTTTTATATTTCTGTGCTAATTTCTTAGCAAGTTCTCTAAAATCAATTCGATTATCAGAGACAAAGGAGAAAAACAATTGACTCTTTTCAAATGTATAATATGCATCAATAAAGGTCATATCTAATTGTAACTCTTTGGCATATCGCTTAGCAATTTGCAAAGCATCCTCGGCTTCCTTTTTTAATTTTTTTTGTTTCTCAATCTCTACCTCTGTTGCAATATGAAGAATTTTTTTTAACGGCAACAAAAGATTCTGTTCTTCTTCCTTGAAGACACCTGACATTGTCTTACCTAATTGCATACCATTTTCAGTCTCTACTATAACAGCTTGTCCCTTATATATTTTTAAATTTTGAGGTGAAAAATAAGCTAAATTTTTATCAGAGTCCAATTTAACACAAACTACATCAATCACTATAACACCTCCAGAAAACGCAATAATAAATTATCTAACCAAAGCTTATAATTGACATTATACACCAACTTTTGCTTTTCATCTTCTATAATAGAAATATATCTTATTATACTATCTTTGGGAATTTTTGCAAAAATTTCTGCATCTTTTAAATGAGAATTATTTCCCACATTATAAATCAATAACTCATGAAAGTATTGTTCCACAGCATCCAACAACTGTTTAGCACTTTCTTTATCTGACAAATAATTTTCTAATATTTCTTTAAATTCCATATAAAAACTATTATTTTGAGTAACTTTTTGAATAAAATCAATAATATGACTATCAAATTGCAATTCTTTATCTATATCCTTAAAATTTAAAACTTGGCACCTAGAAACGACAGTATCTAATACTTGATAACGATTTTTTGCCACCAAAAAAGCAATAATGCCCTTTTCTGGTTCTTCTAAAAACTTCAAAATAGTATTTGCCGATGACGCATTTAGTTTTTCAGCTTCATAAATAACATAAATTCGATACCTCGACGATGAAGTTGTTTTATACAACTTTTTAATTTCTAACAATTGTTCCTTTTTTATCATACTTCCATTTGGATATACTGTTTTCAAATCTGTGCATTGATCTAAATCAATTAAACGACAAATTTCGCATCTTTCTTCTTGATCATGAATACCACGATTAGAACACAGAATCAATTTGGCAATATGTTTTATAATATCATTAGCCTGTACCAAATTATCCATTTCAAACAAATAGGCATGTGATAACATATTATGATCTAAGGCATTATAAATTCTATCATATATAGTTCCTTCTAATTTTTCTTTTTCCATTACTACCTCACATAATCATAATTTTTAATAATATTAGTGCAATCAATGCTGGTGCCCCTAAAAGTCCAATCATTCCAACAGTAATAAAATTTATTGGTACTATCATATTAAAATTAGAAGCAATTACGTTATATCCATATAAAATAAAAGCTCCTAAAATGATTCTTTTACAATACTTTATTATTTGCTTCAATTCAATCACCTAATAAAGAATATGAAAAAGAAACGGAATTATGTTACTTCTTTCCGATCATTTAATGCTCTTTCAAGAGTTAGCGCATCAATATATTCCATATCAGCCCCCATAGGGACACCACTCGCTAACTTCGTAATTTTTATATTTAAACCTGTTAAAATTTGTTTAATATAAAGAGCTGTAGTCTCTCCCTCTATACTAGGACGAAATGCGAAAATAATTTCCTCAAACTGTTTTGTATTTAAACGTTTTATAAGTTTATCAATACCAATATCCTCAGGGTTAATACCATCTAAAGGGGAAATCAAACCATCTAAGACATGATAAATACCTTTATAAGTACCTAATTTTTCAAACAAAAATACACTCTTAGCATCCTCAACAATACATAAAATTTTAGTATTACGACTTGCATCAGAACAAATAGAGCACTCCTCATCTTCTGTTAAAGTATTGCATACTTTACAAGCATGAATTTTACTTTTCACTTTTTGAATACTATCGGAAAATAGTTCTACCTGTTCACTATCTAAATCTAAAACAGCAAAAGCTAAACGTTCTGCCGTTTTCTCACCTATTCCTGGCAAATATTTAAAGCCCTGTATTAGTTCTTGAAGACTCTCTGGATACATAACTAAAATAATCCTGGGATATTACCAAATTTTCCCATTTTTTTCTCTGTCATTTCGTCTACTTGATTCATAGCATTATTAATAGCAACAACTAGCATATCTTCTAACATCTCAATATCATCTGTTTCTATAGTCTCTTGCTTATCTATTTCAATTTTCAAAACTTCCTTTTTACCGTTTATTTTTATTTTTACAAAAGAACTCTCCCCTACAAATTCCGTTTTATCAATCTCCTCTTTTGCTTTCATCATTTCTTTTTGAAGCGACTGTGCTTGCTTCATCATTGCTTGAATATTCATAATAACTATTTTTCCTCCTCTACTATATCACCAAATAATTCTATGGCATGTTCTACTAATTCATTTTTCTTACAATCTTTCTCTGGCATAATAGGCAGTTCAGGCTCTGAAAGATACTGATAACTCTCGCCACTTTGCATCCGTTGAATATACTCTTGCTTTTTAGAAACCCAACATTCATCTGTAATAAAAACCAAATTTTGAGTCAATCCTGTAATCTGAAATAATGCGTCCTTTAATTTATCTATGTTCTTTATATTAGAATCAACCATAGAATCATACTCAACGCTAATTAAAATATTTTCCTCACTAGCAACACGAATTGTGCCATCCATTAAAGAACAAACTAAATATCCGATTTTTTGATCAAAAACATACTCCTTTAACTTTTCCATATTTTTCTTTACAGACAGTAAAACATTTTTATCCGCTTTACAAAGAGTATTGTTTACACGTATATCCATAAGATTTTTATACTTTTGTAAGAAATCATTTTCTATTTTATCATAGGAATTATCATTATCAAAGTTTTCTTTTAAACTTATAGAAATATTTTCTGACTTTTCCTCTTCCAAAAAATCATTTTTTGAAACTTCTGTCTCATTATCGAACGTTTGTTTACAAATTATTTCCCGGGAAATAATTTGTTCTTCACTCTTATCTAATATTTTTTCATTAATAAATTTCAAAATCATTATTTCAACATATATCCTAGAATTAGATGCCTTCTTAATATCAAACAAATGCTCATTTAAGTAAAACACAAAATCTTCTAGCAAAGCCAAATCATAATCACAAGAGGTATTATTTACATAATGATTCACTAAAATATCTCTCCCCTGTTTTAGCATCAATTCAAAAATCTGAACAATATTTTTTCCATAAGAATTAACTTTCTCAATATGTTTTAAAAAGTTTTCCACATTGCCAGATAAAATTTCCTCCAAAAGGATTTTCAACTCATTATTATCTATCAAATTATTTATTTCAATATAATCCTGCATCGTAATATTTTTTCCACAGGCAGAATATAACATATCCAAAGAACTAAGTGAATCCCTCATACCACCATTTGAAAATGAAGCAATACTTTGTAAAATCGATTTTTCCACATTTATCTTTTCAGCATCACATATTTCTTCCAACTTTTGAACAATATGTTCATCACTAATGCGTTTAAAATTAAAACATTGACATCTAGATTTAATAGTATCTGGAACCTTTTGAGGATCAGTAGTAGCCAAAACAAACACAATATGCTCAGGAGGTTCCTCTAATGTTTTTAGTAATGCATTAAACGCACCTATAGAAAGCATATGAACCTCATCAATAATATAAACCTTATATTTCAATTGATTAGGAACCAAATTCACCTTACTCCGTAACTCACGAATTTCATCCACACCATTATTTGATGCTGCATCAATTTCAATTATATCTACAGACTTCTCACCTATCATTTCTTTACAGGAATCACATTCACAACAAATTTCACCATTGTTCAAATGCGAACAATTAATAGTACGAGCAAATATTTTAGCCAATGATGTTTTTCCAGTTCCACGAGATCCAAAAAACAAATAGGCATGTCCCACCTGATTATTTAAAATAGAGTTTTTTAATATTTTTACAATTGAGGTTTGTCCTACCACATCAGAAAACAACAATGGTCTATATTTTCTATATAAAGCTTGATACATTCAATCACTCCCCTTACATTATATAACTTGTCCAATTAAGTATATCACAATTTATTTGAATTATTATACTTATTTCAAACAAAAAAATATTTTTTAATATCTCTAAAAAAAATAATTAATGTTTCACGTGAAACATTAATTATTCCATCGATATAACACGCAAAAATTATTTCCCGGGAAATAATTTTTATTATTTTATGAAACTAATTTACCTATTAATACAGTTCAATCTTTCATATGAAGCATTAAATCAGATGCTTATAATTAATAAAAAACATAACATACTAATATAAATATAATCATAATAAACAATAGTAAATCATAAGAAGTACCAAATTATTTCCCAGGAAATAATTTTTTATCGTTTTATGAAATTAATTTACCTATTAATATAGTTCAATGTTTCACGTGAAACATTAAATTGGATGCTTATTATCAAAAAAAACATAACATACTAATATGAATATAATCATAATAAACAATAGTAAATCATATAAGAAGTACCAAATTATTTCCCGGGAAATAATTTTTTATCGTTTTATGAAACTAATTTACCTATTAATATAGTTTAATGTTTCACGTGAAACATTAAATTGGATGCTTATTATCAATAGAAAAGAAAACCATATTAATATGAATATATGATTATAATTAAACAATACGATTGTTTTTGGGAAATAATTCTAATATTAAAATACATTGTGTCTTTAAGTTTATAAACACCATAAAATAAAAAAATTAAGAAAATTATTATATTTAACTTCTTTTAATATAAAACAGTTAAAGATATAGAATTAAAAAAGTTATTTCCCGGGAAATAATTTTTATCATTTTATGATGCTAATTTATTTATTATATGGTTTAATGTTTCACGTGAAACATTAAATTCAATACTTATAATCAGTAGAAAAGAAAATCATATTAATATAAATATATGATTATAATCAAATAATACGATTGTTTTTTGGGAAATAATTCTAATACAAAAACTCCATAAAATTAAAATAATTAAGGACATAGAATTAAAAAAATTATTTCCCGGGAAATAATTTATAAGTAATTACTTTCATTTATCATCGCTAATAATTCGTCTTTTCTTAAAAAAAGATGTCATTAGTAATGATACTTCCTTGCTCATATAACCTCCAGATAAATTTACACTTGGATTTATATGACTTTTTCCTGCAATAACACTAATTATATCTCTATTTTCCTGATTCCTATTTGATAATCCATAATAAACATTAGCTATTCTAGCTTGCTGTATAGCACTCATGCACATCGGACAGGGCTCTAAAGTTACATATATATCACAATCACACAAACGCCAATTATTAAAAATACGATTAGCTTCCTCAATTGCGATGATCTCTGCATGCCTAGTTACTATATTACTTTTATTTTTTCTGTTAAATGCTTGGGAAATAATTTTATCATCTTTTACAATAACAGCACCTATAGGTACTTCATCGCATAATAAAGCTTTTTTCCCCTCTTCAATTGCCACCTTCATAAACTTCTCATTATACATAGATAATTCACTCCATAAAAAATGGTACACATGAATAAAATTTGTTAAGGCTGCTATCTTCCGATCCTGACCTAGTTCCAACATATTCATTGTACCGATTACATTTTAATATAACTCATAAAAAAAAGCAACTAATTATTTTACTTTTCCACAAAAAAAGTGGACTTTTAGTTTTCCACTTTTTCCTCTTCTGTTATATCCTCTGATTTTTCTTTTTCCACAATTGTTACAGTTGCTACCCTTTGATTATCTTTCAAATGAATCAATCTAACTCCTTGTGTTGCCCTTCTCAATGTAGAAACTTGTTCTAATGGCATCCTCATAACAATACCACTATCACTGACAATAATTAAATCTTGTTCCTTTGTAACATCCACACAATTAAGTGCTACCATGCTTCCATTTTTTTCTGTAACATTAAGAGCCTTTACTCCCTTACTACCACGATGAGTTAAACGATACTCATTAATCTCAGTTTGTTTTCCATAACCATTTTCCGTTACAATTAAAATTAATTGCTCTGGCGTAACAACTTCTGCACCAACAATATGACTACCATCTAAATCCATACCTCTAACACCAGAAGTACCTCTTCCCATTACTCTAACTTCCTGTTCATTAAAACGTACCATTCGTCCATTACTTGCACCTAAAACAACTTCATTCTCACCATTTGTTTTAGAAACATTAATCAACTCATCATCATCTTTTAAAATAATAGCAATCTTTCCACCTCTACGAATACTATCAAATTCTTCCATTGCCGTACGTTTAACTAAACCATTTTTCGTTGTAAATAATAAGAAATTATTTTCTTCACTCTCTGCAGCTACCTTAACAATCGAACTAATGTTTTCGTTTTTATCTAAAGATAACAAATTAATAATTGGCAGTCCTTTAGATTGTCTGCTAAATTCTGGTATTTCATATCCTTTCAATCGATATACCCTTCCCTTATTTGAAAAGAAAAGAATATAATCATGTGTTTTCATATTAATGAGATGTTTTACGAAGTCTTCTTCATTAGTTGCCATACCCTTAACACCAACGCCACCTCGATTTTGTGCACGATAAGTATCTGACTTTAATCTTTTAACATAGCCATTATTCGTCAAAGTAACAATAATATCTTCTACAGGGATTAATGATTCATCCTCAATATATTCAATAGCAGTCATATCAATATCAGTGCGACGTTCATCACCATATTTATTCTTAATTTCCGTCATTTCATCCTTAATAATCTGTAATACTTTCTCTTCACTAGCAAGAATCGATTTCAATTCCTCTATCTCAGCGAGCAAAGCAGCAAGTTCATTTTCAATCTTATCTCGTTCTAATCCAGTCAATCTTCTTAATTTCATCTCTAAAATTGCCTGAGATTGAGCTTCTGATAGATGATACTTACTCATCAGACCATTCATAGCCTCTTCATCACTTTTAGAAGCCTTAATTAATGCAATAATGGCATCAATATGATCAAGTGCAATCTTTAATCCCTCTAAAATATGGGCCCTAGCTTCATCCTTAGCCAAATCAAACTTTGTCCGGCGAATAATAATTTCCTTTTGATAATCCACATATTTAGAGATAATATCTTTCAATCCAAGAGTTTTTGGAACACCTTGATCTAACATTAAGAAAATAATACCAAAATTATTTTGAAAGGCGGTATGTTTATATAAGTTATTAAGTACTACTTGAGGATTAGCATCTTTTTTCAAAGTAATAGTAATCTTAATACCATCTTTTAAATCAGTATGGTAATCTGCAATACCATCAATAACCTTATTATGAACTAAATCCGCTACTTTATTTTTTAAATCAAGAGTATTAATTCCATATGGAACCTCATCAACAATAATATAATGTTTTCCTTTATCTTCCTCAATTCGTGCCTTACTACGAATAGTAATACTACCTCGTCCTGTTTCATAAGCCTTTCTTATTCCACTATTTCCAAGGATTGTAGCACCAGTAGGAAAATCAGGACCTTTAATATATTTCATTAAACCATCAACATCAATATCTGGATTATCAATATAAGCAATACACCCATCTATCACTTCTCCCAAATTATGGGGAGGAATATTAGTAGCCATACCAACTGCAATTCCCATCGTTCCATTTACTAAAATGTTAGGAAAACGAGAAGGTAAAACAGTAGGTTCTTTTGTTGTCTCATCAAAATTTGGTACAAAATCAACAGTATTTTTATTAATATTTCTAAGAAGTTCTAACGAAATCTTAGAAAGACGAGACTCTGTATAACGCATAGCCGCTGCACCGTAACCTTCGATATTACCAAAGTTACCATGACCATCTACTAACATATAACGATAGGAGAAATCCTGTGCCATACGAACCATAGCTTCATAAATACTAGAGTCCCCATGTGGATGGTAATTCCCCATAACTTCTCCGACAGTTTTTGCACTCTTTTTATGAGGTTTATCAGGCGTATAACCAGACTCATACATTGAATATAGAATTCTACGATGAACTGGTTTAAGTCCATCACGTAAATCTGGTAATGCACGTGCTACAATAACACTCATAGAATACTCTAAAAAGGAATTTCGAATCTCATTTACAATATTATTCTTTTCTAATCTATCCATTATACCTTACCTCCTAAACATCCAAATTCTCAACATATACAGCATTTTCTTCAATAAAATTACGACGTGGTTCTACTTCTTCTCCCATAAGTTTTGAAAAAGTCTCATCTGCAAGCATCGCATCATCAACTGTAATCTGTCTTAATACTCTCTTTTCAATATCCATTGTTGTCTCATTTAACTCCTCAGCATCCATCTCTCCTAAACCTTTCATACGAGCAATCTCATATTTCGTATTAGGAGCAAGAGTTGCTAAATACTCATCTCTTTCTTGTTCATTCAACACATATTTAATCGTTTTCCCGTGTTTTATGACGAATAATGGAGGTTGGGCAGCATATACATGTCCAGCTTCCACAATAGGCCTAAAAAACCGGTAAAATAGCGTTAAAAGAAGTACTCGGATATGAGAACCATCTACATCGGCATCGGTCATAATAATAATTTTATGATAACGAAGCTTACTCAAATCAAAATCGTCTCCTATTCCTGTTCCAAATGCTGTAATAATAGTACGAATCTCTTCATTCGACAAAGCTCTATCAAGTCTTGCCTTTTCTACATTTAAAATTTTTCCACGAAGTGGCAATATCGCCTGTGTAATACTATTTCTACCTTTAATAGCAGAACCTCCTGCTGAATCCCCCTCGACTAAGAAAATTTCACTTTCTGAAGCATCTTTACTCTTGCAATCAGATAATTTTCCATAGAAATTAGTAATATCCAAATCACCCTTACGTCTTGTAAGCTCTCGAGCCTTTTTAGCGGCAACTCTAGCACGAGAAGCGGTCATTCCCTTTTCTACAATAATTTTTGCTTCATCTGGATGCTCCATTAAAAAACGTTCAAATGTCGCAGAAAAAATCTTATCAGCAACCCCTCTAACCTCTGCATTTCCAAGTTTCGTCTTTGTCTGTCCTTCAAACTGGGGATTTGGATGCTTAATAGAGATAATCATAGTAAGACCCTCTCGTACATCATCCCCTGTTAGTGAATCATCATTATTCTTTAAGATACCATTAGCAACAGCATACTTATTAAGAATTCTAGTCAAAGCACGTCTTACTCCATCCTCATGCGTTCCACCTTCTGGAGTTGTAATATTATTTACAAAAGAGTAAATACTAGAATTATATGTTTCATTATATTGAAGAGCAACCTCTAAAGAAATATCCTTATCGATACCTTCTACATCAATGATAGTATCATGAATAGGATTCTTAGAAGTATTCAACATAGATACATACTCCTTTAAGCCACCTTCATAATAAAAAGAATCTTTTCTATCAACTTCTCTTTCATCAAATAAAGAAATACGAAGCCCCTTATTTAAAAAAGCCAATTCACGTAATCTTGTTTTCAATATCTCATAATCATAGATTGTCGTTTCTGTAAATATTTCTGGATCTGGCTTAAAAGTTACCGTAGTTCCTGTTCTTTCTTTTGCACACTCTTCAATCACTGTAAGTTGTGCTTCAGGGTGCCCACCATTACTATACTTCTGATAATAAACATTTCCATCTTTATAAACCCTAACTTCTAACCAACTACTTAAGGCATTAACAACACTGGCACCAACTCCATGCAGACCACCAGACACCTTATATCCACCGCCACCAAATTTTCCACCAGCATGTAAAACGGTATAAACTGTTTCCACTGTACTTTTTTTTGTTTTAGGATGAATATCTACTGGAATACCACGTCCATCATCTTTAACTGTAATGGTATTTTCCTTTCCCACAATAACTTCAATATGAGAACAAAAACCTGCTAAAGCTTCATCTATTGCATTATCCACAATTTCCCAAACTAAATGATGAAGTCCACGCGAACTAGTAGTTCCAATATACATCCCTGGACGTTTTCGAACGGCTTCTAATCCTTCTAAAACTTGAATTGCAGATGAATCATATTTTTTCTCTTCCATTTTCTTCCCTACTTTCTATAAACATTTCCATTTTCTACAACATAAATATTGGCATTTTCTAAAAACTTTTTTTGAATATTCTTTAAATCTGTTGTAGTAATAACACTTTGTAAATCATTATGAATATACTTAAGTAATTTCTTTCTCTTTTGTAAATCAAGCTCGCTAAATATATCATCTAAAAGTAGAATTGGCTTTGTATGACAAATACTTTCAAAAATCCCAATTTCTGATAACTTTGTAGCAATAACAGCTAGCCGCTGTTGTCCTTGAGAACCAAAAAATTTTAAATCAATTTCATTTAAATAAAATATAAAATCATCACGATGTGGACCATATAATGTCATTTTATAATTTAACTCTTTCTCATAATTATGCTGAAAGGTATCCAACATTTTTTTCCTAATGGTATCATAATCAAATTGATCAAAATGTAAATTTGTTACATACTGTATTCGTAATTCCTTTTGATTTGCAATATCATAGAATATATTACTTAAATTTTCATTAATATAATCTATAAATTTTTTACGTTCTTGATATACAATAATTGCTTTCTCTACTAAAGTATCTGTTAAAATATTCAAATAGTTTTTATCAGCCAAACTACTTGTAAATAATAATTTTAAATACTCATTCCGAGTTTTTAGAATTTTATTATATTCATTATAGGTATTTAAATAAGTTTTTGATAATTGACTCAATTCAATATTAAAAAAATTTCTTCTAATACTAGGAGAACCTTTAATTAACTCCAAATCATCTGGTGTAAAAATAATAATATTTAAATAAGAAATATAATCTGCTAATTTTTTAATATTGCTATTATTAACTATAATTTTCTTATTTGCATTTACAAGTTGTACTTCTAAATTATTAATAATTTTATTATCTTTCACTTTTCCTTTTAAAATGGCTTTCTCTTCCCCTATTTTAATTAAGTTAGGATCCACACCACTTCTATGAGATTTTGTCAGAGCTAATATGGAAATCGCTTCCAAAATATTTGTTTTTCCCTGAGCATTTTGACCAATAAAAATATTCATATTCGGTCCTAACTGAAGATTTATTTTATGATAATTTCTAAAATTATAAAGACTAATCCTATCTAAAATCATAAATCACCAAAAAAAGACCCATATTATCACCTTATCCCTGTATTAATATTCCTATACCTACATGACTATTATAGCATAATATGGGCATTTATGCACTTAATTTTGCATATTCTTATTATTTTTTTCGGTTTCTAACGACAGACTCTAGCCTAGTTGCACGAAGTAGCTGATTTTCTAAGGAACGATAAGAAATTGGGATGATAATTTCCTGACCATTATTAAATATAACCTTGGAATTTAATTCATCAATATAGTCAAGTCTTTCTATTTTATTAGAGGCAAGCCAAATACATTCACTATCTTGTGGTGAAATCGTAGGAAAAAATACAATATTACGACTATCTTCAATTAATATTGGTATTTTATAACCGTCACCAAGAATACTTTTGGCTCCTTCCTTTCTTCCCCTATAACTACTTCCAAAATACTTACAACTATCATCCATAATTTGAAAAGGTTTCTGCTCAATTACATATTGTACCTCATCCTCAAAAACCTTACTAGTATCATCTCCTACTGGCATAATAGCTAAAGTCCCTTCGTTAATTTCATATTTCATAAAAACCCCCGTTTCTGAAAGCGAAATTTGTCGCTTTCACTACCAACATACCACTACGTATAGTCGATATTTGCTGAAATTTCTGGAAATAACCAAAAAATGTTAAAAATTTATTAATTTCATATTTTTCTAATCCCCTACATAAAAAATCATTGTATTTTTTGAATATCTTTTCATAAACACTTAAAAGTCGTTATAATTTCACTTTCAAAAGTAGTAAATTAATAGTAAAACATCACTAAAATCTTATACATATTCTTTAAAATAAAGATATTTAATCAAAAATCACAATTCTTTACAAAAAAAACTCTCATATGAGAGCAAATGGAAAATAGTAAAAGTCACAAGTGATGTGATAAGTTTAACAAGACTATTTTAACTAATAAGTACGAATTGGTAACACAAGTTGGGTTAAAGTTTCATCATCCCTAGATTTTATCAAGATAGGCTTTATCTCTCCAACAAAATATAAATCAATATTATCTGTTTTAAATGATTTTAATGCTTCCATCATATATTTAGCACTAAATGATATTTTTATATTTTCTGAATTATTTTTAACAATCTGCATTTTTTCTTCTACTCTACCAATTTCAGCAGAAGAAGATTTGAGTATTAAAGTATTATCCATAGTCTCTAATGTAACAATATTTTTCTCACGATCACTTGTCAATATACTGGCCCTATCTATCACACTATAAAGATCATCCAATTTAGCACTTACGATTAAAAGAGAATCTGTAGGCATTAAATTAGAAGTATTAGGATAAGTTCCATTAATCAAACGAGATTGAAATTTTACATTCTGATATTTAAATAAAATTTTATTATTAAAAATATGAATTTCAATATCATCATTATCATCATTTAAAATTTTACAAAATTCTTCTAAGTTATGACTAGGAATAACAATATTATAATTTTCTTCATTATTATTATCCAATTTTATAACTTTCCTTGCTAAACGATAACTATCTGTTGAATTACATTCTAATATATTCCCTACTATATTAAAATTAATACCAGTAAGTACAGGTTTTGTCTCTTCATTAGAAGAAGCAAAAGAAGTTTGCATAACAATATCTCTAAAAGTTTGATTAGAAATCATAACCTTTTTCTTACTCTCTTCTAAATTAATAGATGGATATTCATTTTCATTAATACCATTCAGATTAAATTCACTATTTTCTGTATATATTAATATTTTCAATTCATCTATTAATTCAATATTAATATATTTATCTGGTAACTTTTTCACAATATCCAAAATATATTTTCCTTGAATAATAATAGAACCCTCTTTTTCGATTGTAAAATCTTCTGTATCATTTGCTAAAATAGTAGTTTCAATAGTAATGTCATTATCGGATGCAGTTAAGGTTAATTTCTTTTTAGTAACATCGAATCTAATTCCAGCTAACACAGGGATTAAGTTTTTAGTAGATATTGCTTTACTTACTTTATTTAAAGCATCAAGTAATAGTTCTTTTTTTATTGTTAATTTCATAATATTCCTTCTTTCTTATTTTTTATTGTTATTATTACTGTGGAAAAAGTTCAAAACTTTTTTTAAAACGAATTTACAAGTATTATTTTACAATAAAGTTTGTGGAAAAGTAAAATAATAAGTAAAAATTATCCACATCCCCTATTCAATATCCTTTTTTAATTTTTCAATAATATTTGCTAAATCTTTATTTACCTTAATTTCATTTTCAATCTTCTCAACAGAGTGCATAACGGTAGAATGGTCTTTTCCCCCAAACTCTGTTCCTATTTTAGGAAAAGATTCACTGGTGGTTGTTCTACACAGATACATGGCAATCTGCCTAGGAAATGCAATATTAGCGCTTCTCTTTTTACTTCTAATATCTTCCACTGAAATTTGAAAGTATTCAGAAACAATTCGCTGAATTCTATGGATATCATTTTTTTCACAGATTCCCTTACTAATAAAGTCTTTTAAAGCGTCAATTGCTAAATCTAGATTGATTTCTGCTCCACTCATTATGGTAGAATATGCAATCAAACGAGTGATGGAGCCCTCAAGCTGCCGAACATCATTTCCAATATTGGAAGCAATATATTCCACAACATCTTGTGGAATTTCCTTCTCAAAGTTGCCTGCTGCTATTTTTTTCTTTAAAATTTCGACTCGAAGATTAAAGTCTGGTGGAAAAATATTTACAGTTAATCCCCAACAAAAACGGGTTCTAAGTCTATCTTCTAAGAGTTTTAAATCATCTGGGGAACGATCGGAAGATATAATAATTTGTTTAGAATCGCTATAAAGAGAATTAAAAGTATGAAAGAATTCTTGCTGAGATTGTGTAGCAGGCCCTAAGAACTGAATATCATCGATTATTAACACATCGATATTACGATATTTATTTTTAAAGAAATCTACACAGTCAAAATTTGCTTCTTTTTTATTTTTTTTATTAATACCAATAAAATCTTCAATAAATTGATCACTTGTAACATATAAAACACGCCTATTACTATTTTCAACAATATAGTTTCCAATAGCGTGCATTAAATGAGTCTTCCCGAGACCACTATTTCCATAAATAAATAAGGGATTATACATTTTACCCGGATTTTCTGCTACAGAAAGTGCTGCTGCTTGTGCAAATTTATTACTGTTTCCTACATAGAAATTTTCAAAAGTATACTGCTTTTTTAAGTTGGTTTGAATAAGATTTGTAGAGGGAACGCCTTCACTAATTGTTTGTGGTGGAAAAAGCTCCTCCTTAGGTTCTGCTTCCATCTCCTCTTTTAAGAGAAATTCAAGTTCAAAATTTGTACCAGTAATCTGATTTAGAGTGCTAATAATAATTTCGGAATAATTATCAGGTAAATGCTTTTTATGAATTGGCATTGGAACGATAATAATTGCTTTTTCCTCTTCTAATTTATAAAGTTCTGTATCTTTAAACCAAATATTAAAAGAAAGAGAGGAAAGTTCATTTTTGATTGTTGATAAAAATTTTGACCATAAAATTTCTACGTTCATTCATACCCTCTCCCCACAACTTAAAAACTTAAAAATAGTGTATCTCAAATTGTTGAAAAAATAAACAATTTTAATCGAAAAAAATAAATTCACAGGATATTCACAATCTTTTCCACAAATTTAGTGATTGAATTTAAATAATGAAAAGTACTTTTCCACATTTTCCACAATTTTTTATACACATAGTGAAAAAAATAATCCACATATCTGTTGAAATCGTGGAAAAATAAAATAATAAATTATAACTTTTAATTGACAAATACAATTTATTATTATTATAATAATGTAGATTTATGTCTGGAGGTGGAATGGATGAAAAGAACGTATCAACCCAATAATCGTAAAAAAGCAAAAAAACATGGATTTTTTGCACGTAAGAAAACAAATATTTTAAATCGACGTCGTCGCAAGGGTCGTAAAAGATTATGCAAATAATACCACTGATTTCAGTGGTTTTTTGCTTTTAAGTAGGTGAAAAAATGAGAAAAGGAAATATAGTAAAAAGACAGGAAGATTTTAATAGGATTATAAAATCTGGATTTTGTATTAAAAATAAGAATTATGTTATTTACTATGAAAAAAATTCTTTAGGTTATGATAAATATGGGATTTCAGTTGGTAAGAAAATAGGAAATGCAGTAATTCGTAACAAGTATAAAAGAAAAATACGTTCTATTATTGATGAATATAAAAAAATCTCGCAAAATAGTATGAATTATATTATAATAATAAGAAAGAACTGTCTTTTACTGTCTTATCAAGAGATGAAAGAAAGTTTATTTGAATTAATGATAAGTCACTATAAAAATAAGGAGCGAAGAGATGAAAAATACAAAGTATAAGAAAAAAATAATAATTGTAGTTATTTTATTATTGTTAACAACAGGATGTACTAAAACATTAGTAGATAAAAAAGGTAACCCTGTTAAAAATGAAGTTACAGGTCAAAATTTAACAGAAAATATATTATGTAGACCAACTGATAAGGAAACAATAAAAGCTTATGAAAAAAATAAAGTAGAAATGAAGAAATTACCAGAATGTGAAGATTTTAAGATAAATTCTGGAGTATATGAGGGATTATGGACAAGCATTTTTATAAAGCCTCTTGCATTTATTCTTTTATTATTAGGAAAAGTATTAAGTAGTTATGCTCTATCGATTATTATTGTTAGTTTAATAATTCGTCTAATTGCATACCCTGTTACTAAAAAAACAGCAATGCAATCTGAGATTTTAAAAAAGGCACAACCAGAAATTAATCGTATTCAAAAAAAATATGAAGGAAAACAAGATCAGGACTCCATGTTAAAACAAAATCAGGAATTAATGGCTGTCTATCAAAAATATAACATAAGTCCCCTATCTGGATGTCTGTTTTCAATGCTTCAATTACCCCTATTTATTGCCTTTTTCGAAGCAGTTCAAAGAACACCAGCATTATTCGAAGATAAATTTTTATCTCTTCAATTAGGAACAACACCAATGATTGGTTTTGCAACTAGTACATGGTATGCCTATTTAGTATTAATGATAATTATCGCCTTAACAACATACTACTCTTTCAAAATGAATGTAGCAGGAACTAGTGGTAACATGAATATGAAAATGATGCCTATCATGATGAGTGTAATGATTATTGTCATGGCCTTATTTATGCCATCTGCATTAGGAATTTATTGGGTAACAACAAATGTCTTTACAATATTCCAAAATATATTGGTAAAAAGGAGTAAAGAAAAAAATGGAAAAGCATAAGTATGTTGGAAAAACCAAAGAAGAAGCAATAAATATTGCAAAACTCGATTTGCAAGAGACAGAAAACAACCTTATTATTATTGAAAAAGAAGAAATAAAAGGTGGCCTATTTAAAAGTAAAAAGATAGAAATAGAAGTCATTGAAAAACGGGAAATTATAAAGTTTTTAAAAGAATATATGCAAGGGTTGCTAAAAGATTTAGGATTTAGTATTAATATTGAAGTAAAATTGAAAGAAGAAGTTCCCAACTATATTATTTATTCAGATAATGATGCTTTATTAATAGGAAAAGGTGGAAAAAATTTGCATGCTTTTTCCACGGTGGTAGGACAAGCTTTAAAAAGAGAATTAAGTGTACCTTTTAAGTTTTCTATTGATGTTAGTGACTATAAAGAGCACCATCAAAAGCAAATAGAGCTTCTTGCAAAACGTATAGCTAGGGAAGTAGCAAGTTCTAAAATTGAAGTTAAAATGGACTCTATGAATTCATATGAAAGAAGAATTGTTCATAATACCCTTGCTAATAATAAAATGGTATATACAGAAAGCGTTGGGGAGGAACCTAATCGGGCTGTGGTAATTAAATCAAGAGAAGACTAGGTCTTTTTTTATTCTAATAATTATTAATAAAGTAAATAAATTCATGTATGAAAAAGTTATTAAGGAAGGGACGGATGGATATGATAAATAAAAAAATAGAAAAATTAAAAGAAGAAAGTAGGGCATCTTATGATTTAGCAGTTGCTAATAAACTGGCAATGGAACAAACAGTAGAAGTAAAAAATTATCTAAAAGAAATAGAAAAAATAACAGAGCAGTTACAATATCAGGAATTTTTGGAAAATCTTGAAATAGGTGAGGACGGAACACTTTTTGCGCCATCTTCTTCTAAAAAAAAGTATTATGAAGGAACTTTAGTATTAAAATATGCTTTGATATTAAAATGTAAAGGAGAATTTTTGAAGTTACCAGATTGTCCTTTGACTTCAGTGACTATAAACCGAAAATGTTCTTTAAAATGTTGTGATTTTCTACGTTATTTAAGAAATGCAGAGTCTGTTTTAACAGAGATGAAAAGATATAGGGGAGATAAAGTAGTAAGTGAAAAAAATGGAATTGAAATTATTCAGAATCCCAAAAATATAGCAATAGATTTAGAAAGTGAAGAAAAGAATTTACTATGTGCATTAGAAAAATATGGAAAAGATGCAGAATTTCGTATTTCTAACGATGATATAGAAAATTTCAGATCTTTTGATATTTATAGTCTTAGTAAAAGAGAGCAAAGTGCATTTTTTGGAAAAAGGGCGCAAAACATATTAGAAGTATCATTAGAAAATCATAAAATAGTATCAACCTTTGATGAAGGTACTATTAAAAAGTCACCCTATAAGAAATAGAAGCTTAGTCTTCTTTTTTTCTTGGGATTGTGTTAGAATATGTCTAGTAATTTGGAAGGGAAGTAAAATTTATGAAAGATACAATTGTTGCAATTTCCACAGCATTAGGCAAGGGTGCCATTTCCATTGTCAGAATAAGTGGAGAAAATGCAATCCCTATTGTAAATGAGATATTTATGGGAAAAGATTTAACAACAGCTCCATCTCATACAATACATTATGGATATATAAAAGAGAAAGAAGAATTAATAGACGAAGTATTAGTGACTATTATGAAATCTCCTAGAACTTTTACAATGGAAGATATAGTAGAGATAAACTGTCATGGTGGAATTATAACAACGAATCGTATTTTAGAAATTATTTTACTGCATGGGGCAAGAATAGCAGAAGCAGGAGAGTTTACGAAAAGAGCTTTTTTAAATGGGAGAATCGATTTAACTCAAGCGGAAGCTGTAATGGATCTGATTGAAAGTAAAAGTGATATTGCACGACGTCAAGCATTGGGACAATTACAAGGGAAACTTTCTAATCATATTCAAAATCTTAGAGAAAAAATAAAAGATTTACTAGCTAGTATTGAAGTAAATATTGACTATCCCGAATACTATGATATTGAAATTGTGACAATTGATAAAATAAAGGCAACCTCTAAAGAATTATTAAAAGAATTAGAAAAGTTACTAGAGGATGCTAAAAGTGGTAGTGTGATAAAAGAGGGAATAAAAACAATCATTATTGGACGTCCTAATGTCGGAAAGAGTAGTATCTTAAACAGTCTGCTAGGCCAGGAAAAAGCAATCGTTACCGATATTGAAGGAACAACTCGTGATATTGTGGAAGGAAATATTAATATTGATGGTATTTGCTTAAATATGATTGATACTGCAGGAATTCGTAATACAGAAGATAAAATTGAGAAAATTGGAGTAGAAAAAAGTCTTTCACTAATAAATGATGCTAATCTTATTTTACTTGTTTTAAATGGAGCCGAAGTGTTAACAGAACAAGACTTAGAATTATTAAAAAAGGTGGATAAAGAAAAAACAATTGTAGTGCTTAATAAAAACGATTTAGAAAGTAAATTACAGGAAAAAGATATTAAAGATTTTCAAGTAGTAAGTACTAATACAAAAGAAGAAGACGGAATAAGATGTTTAAAAGAAAAAATAAAAGATTTATTTAATTTAGAAAAGATAGAAAATATAGATACTACTTATTTAAGTAATGCTAGACAAGTATCTCTTATAAAAAAATCATATGATATTTTAATGAATATTCTAGATGAAATTGAAAAAGATTTACCAATTGATATGCTTACAATTGATTTAAAAAATATTTTCGATTTATTAGGTGAAGTAATTGGCGAAGAATACAGCGAAGAAATTATAGATCATCTATTTGCAAATTTTTGTGTAGGAAAGTAGGAATATTATGGAATATGAAGTAATTGTAGTAGGTGGAGGGCATGCTGGATGTGAAGCAGCCCTTGCAACAGCTAGAATGGGACATTCTACCCTTTTAATAACAGGAAATATTAAAAATATTGCGGATATGCCTTGTAACCCCTCTATTGGTGGTCCCGCTAAGGGAATTGTTGTTCGTGAAATAGATGCCTTAGGTGGAGAAATGGGAAAAAATGCAGATAAAGCAGCCTTGCAAGTGAAAATGCTAAATACAAAAAAAGGTCCAGCAGTTCAAGCTCTTCGTGCACAGGAAGATAAAATAATTTATCCACAAGAAATGTTAAAAACAATCAAAAATCAAAATAATTTAAGTGTAAAAGAATCTTTAGTAGAAGATTTAATAGTAGAGAATAATAAAATACAAGGAGTTATTTTAGAAGATGGAACAAAAATTCTTTGTAAGGCAGTAATTCTCACTACTGGAACCTATTTAAAAAGCAATATTTTAGTAGGATCAGAGAAGAAAGCAGAAGGTCCTCATGGAGAACGTCCCAGTAAATTTTTAAGTGAATCATTAAGAAAATTAGGATTTACAATACTTAGATTAAAAACAGGAACTCCTCCAAGAATTGAAAAAAGTTCTATTGATTTTACTAAAACCTCTTTAGAACTAGGGGATAATATTTCTCATACCTTTTCATTTGAAAATAAAGTATATTATGATGTAGAAAATCAAGAGCCATGTTATTTAATTTATACAAATGATGAGACACATAAAATTATCAATAATAATCTAGAAAAATCTAGCATGTATGGAGGATATGTAGAAGGAATTGGACCTAGGTATTGTCCTTCCATAGAAGATAAGGTAGTACGTTTTAAAGATAAGAGTCGTCATCAACTATTTTTAGAACCAGAAAGTAAGTATTATGATGATATTTATATCCAAGGATTTTCAACAAGTATGCCATATGATGTACAAGAAAAGATGGTTCATAGTCTTTCAGGACTTGAACATGCTAAAATTAAAAAATATGCTTATGCAATTGAATATGATGCTATCGATGCAAGGCAATTAAAACAAAGCTTAGAAACAAAATTAGTAGAAAACCTTTTTACAGCAGGACAAATTAATGGTACTAGTGGTTATGAAGAAGCCGCTGGACAAGGACTGATAGCAGGAATCAATGCTTCTTTGAAGTTAGAGGGAAAACCTTCTTTTGTTTTAAAAAGAAATGAATCTTATATTGGTGTTTTAATTGATGACTTAGTAACAAAGGGAGTAAAGGATCCTTATCGACTATTAACATCTCGTGCTGAATATCGACTATTATTAAGACATGATAATGCTGATCTACGTCTTAGAGAATATGGGTATGAATTGGGACTCGTTCAAGAAGATAATTATCAAACCTTTTTACAAAAAAAGAAGGATATTCAAGAATTATTTAAATTATTAGAGAATAATAAAATAACACCAACGAATGAAGTAAATTCCTATTTAAAAAATCAAAATTCTGCGGAATTAAAGGATGGTATTACTCTCTACAACCTTTTAAAACGACCAGAAATAACGATAGAGCATATAAAACATTTTATAGATATTTCTTATGATGAAGAGGTATGTTATCAAGTAGAAATTAATATTCGTTATGAAGGATATATAAAAAAAGCATTACATGAAGCCGAAAAAATGCTATTATTAGAAAATAAAAAAATACCCGAAGATATAAATTATGAAGAAATTCCTAATATTGCTAGTGAGGCTAGGCAAAAGTTAGCAGAAATACGTCCCACCTCAATTGGACAAGCGTCAAGAATAAGTGGAGTAAATCCCGCAGATATTTCAATTTTAATGATTTACCTTAGAAAGAGGGAAAGAAATGACTAAAGATGAATTTGTATTAGCATTAAAAAATTTAAATATTTTTCTTACAGAAACACAGTTAGAACAATTGAATAAGTTTTATTTACTATTGATAGATTGGAATCAAAAATTAAACCTTACGAGAATTACAGAAGAAAAGGATGTTTACCTAAAACATTTCTATGATAGTCTAACACTTTCAAAAGTGATAGATTTAAAAGGAAGAAAAACATTATGTGATGTAGGAAGTGGAGCGGGTTTCCCAGGAATTGTTTTAAAGATAGCATTTCCTGATTTAGAGATTACTTTATTAGATTCCTTAAATAAACGAGTTGTTTATTTAAATGAAATTATTAAACAATTAAACTTAGATAATATTAAGGCTGTTCATATAAGGGCAGAAAATTATCAGGATACATTTGATATTGTAACAGCAAGAGCAGTAGCTAATCTTTCTAAATTATTAGATTATACAATGCATTTAGTAAATGGTACAGGATCTTTTATTGCTATGAAAGGAAATATAGAAGAAGAATTGACTATGAGTGTTAAAAATAAAATAGAAAGGAAATATAGAATTAAAAAAATTGAAAAATTTTTGTTACCATATGAAAATAGTATTAGAAGCCTTGTAGTAATAGAACATAATAAATCTTAAAAGTGAGGATGAAAAAAAGTGAAATTAGCCATATATTAAAAAAATAATCTTACTTTACAAAGAAATAATGAAAAATTCATTGAAAGATTTCTTTTTTTACTTTATAATGTATCATAGGGATAAGAATATAAAAGAATAAAAAGTGAGGGATGTATATGCATTCAGATAATGAAGTAGTATATTTACATTTAGATGATATTATACCAAATAGGTTTCAACCAAGAGAAGTTTTTGATGATAGAGCCTTAAAAGAATTAGCAATTTCTATTAAAGAACATGGTGTAATACAGCCAATTATTGTAAGAAATATTGGAAATAAATATGAAATAATAGCAGGAGAACGTCGTTATAAAGCATCTGCTTTAGCAGGACTTACAAAAATTCCAGCTATTGTTCGTAACTTAGATGATAAAGAAAGTTCTAAAGTAGCTTTGCTTGAAAATCTGCAAAGAAAAAATTTAAATCCAGTTGAAGAAGCTAGAACTTACCAAAAAATATTAGAATTAGATCAAATGACGCAAGAAGAACTTGCTAAAACAATGGGAAAAAGCCAATCAGCAGTGGCAAATAAATTACGTCTATTAGCTTTAACGGAGGATGTTCAACAAGCTTTACTAAAAGAACAGATTTCTGAGCGACATGCTAGAACTCTTTTAAATTTTGAAAATCCAGAAGAACAAAAGGATATGTTAAATAAAGTAATAGAGTCTAGAATGACTGTACGTGAATTAGAACAGGAAGTAAAAAAAGAAGAAATTAGAAATGAAGATTTAGTTCCAAATAAAAATATTGAAAATCCAAAAGATATTAAGGTGCCTAATTTACGAATTCCAAATGATGATATACAATTAGGACATTCTTTTGCAGAAGAGATAGAAAGACCAAAGCTTATGGATAGTATTGACGGAAATCCTAATTATATGAAAAATGATGTGTTTGCACAAAGTAAACCAATGGATATACCAAAGGAAAAACCAGAAGAATTGCCAAAATTTATTAATTATGGGGAAATTGATCCGGATGAAGATGATGACGATGAAGAAGAAGGTTTTTCTTTTGGAACTTCCTCAGCCGCAAGCCCAGTAGATATTGCAGCCTTAAAATCAAATACGAAAGATATTAATGAAACTATGAATGATGCAGCGAAGAATATTGCAGATTTGGATAGTTTATTAAAAATTAGCCCAGTGCCAATTTCAGAGGATGAAGGTGAGGAGGAAGAAGAAGTACAACCATCATTTAAATTTTTCTCTCCCTTGGATACAGATACCAAACCTTCCTCTAAATCCAACTCGAAAAAAACAGATCATGATGCAGCAGAAATTAATAGTTTCTTTGAAAATATACCAGGTAGTAACAGAAATTTAACATCTTACAATGAGAGAAAGCCGTCATATGAAGATAGACCAATAACGATTAAAGATGCTATAAATAGCATTAGAGATCAGATAAAGCAATTAGAAAGACAAGGATTGCAGGTTGATAGTGATGAAATTGATTTTGAAAATTCTTATCAAATTGTCATAAAGATTAATAAAAATAATTAATATGAAAGTAGAGAAATCTACTTTTTTTCGACAAAAGCATTTTAAAAATTGGTATCTTTTGATACAATATATTAGTAATTATACAGACAAAAGAAAAGGTGATAGAATGGGAAAGGTTATTTCATTAGTTAATCAAAAGGGTGGAGTAGGAAAAACAACGACAAGTATTAACCTTTCTGCATCCCTTGCCGTATTAGGGAAAAAAGTTTTATTGATTGATTTAGATCCACAGGGAAATACTACAACAGGAGTTGGTATTAATAAAGGAGATATCGATAAATCAATTTATGATGTCTTAACTGAAAAGTGTAGTTTGGATGAAGCAATGGTAAAAACAAAGTATAAGAATTTATATGTAATGCCAGCAACAATTAATTTAGCAGGTCTTGATATTGAATTATTAGAAAAAAGTCAACATGAACCAGGTTTTGCAAAAGGAGCACAACTAAAAAAATATATTGATGAAGTAAGAGAAAATTTTGATTATATTATTATCGATTGTCCACCATCATTAGGACTTATCACAACAAATGCATTAACAGCATCTAATTCAGTAATTATTCCTGTTCAGTGTGAATTCTTTGCATTAGAGGGAATTATGCAATTATTAAATACTATTATGCTCGCTCAAAAAACATTAAATCCAGATTTAGATATTGAAGGAGTATTGTTAACAATGTTAGATTCTAGAACAAATTTAGGATTTGAAGTAGTAGATGATATTCGTAAATTTTTTAAAGAACGTGTTTATAATACAATTATACCTAGACTAATTCGTTTAACAGAGGCACCATCGCATGGAGAACCTATTATTGCATATGATCCAAAAAGTAGAGGATCAGCAGCTTATTTAAATTTAGCAAAGGAAGTGATTGAACGCAATGGAAACACCTAAAAGAAGAGCATTAGGGAGAGGACTAGAAGAACTTTTTAATAATGAACCAATCGATTATGAAAAAATGGAAGAAAAAATAGTTACGACGACTCCAAAAGAAGAAATAGTTAAAGTTCCGTTGAAAGAATTACGTAGTAATCCATATCAACCTCGAAAAAACTTTAATGAAGAGACATTAAATGAATTAGCAGCTTCCATTAAAGAACATGGTGTATTTCAGCCAATTATTGTAAAAAAAAGTATCAAAGGTTATGAAATTATTGCAGGGGAGCGTAGAGTAAAGGCCTCGCTTTTAGCAGGTCTTGAAGAGATTCCTGCAATTGTTCGTGATTTTACAGATAGTGAAATGATGGAAATTGCCTTATTAGAAAATCTTCAGCGTGAAAATTTAAGTGCCTTAGAAGAGGCTATTGCCTATAAAAAATTGCTAGAAAATCTAAGTTTAACACAAGATGCTTTAGCAAAACGTTTAGGAAAGAGTAGAAGTCATATTACGAATATGTTAGGACTTCTAAATTTACCAGAATCTGTCAAAAATATGGTAGTCGAAAATAATATTTCGATGGGCCATGCCAGAGTATTAAGTAAATTAGAAGATGCTGAAAAAATTTCTGATCTTGCTGATAAGGTAACAAAAGAACACTTAAGTGTTCGAGAATTAGAAGATTTAACATCTTCTACTGATACATTTGAGCGGAAAAATAAAATTCACAGACAAAAGGAACCAATGAATGAACATTACGTACAATTACAGGAATCAATAGGAGAGAAATTGGGAACTAAGATTAGAATCAAAGGTAGAAAATTGGAAATTTCTTTTGCAAATGATAACGATTTAAACAGACTATTAGAAATTATGAAATTAAATTAAAGAAAGGAGTGGAAATATGGAAATCTTTGGAACTGTTTTTTTTGAAGATTTACAGAAATATCTTTCTCCAATTATATATATAATAATAGGTGTTTTAATATACGAAGTTTTAAAGAGAATTATTACGAATGTTTTAATAAAGAAAACATTAAAGAAAAGACATCATCAGAAAAGAGCACAAACAATTTCTACATTAATTATCAATGTTTTAAAATATGCAATAGTAATAATAGTTATCTTAGGAATTATGTCAAATTTTAATTTGAATATTAAAGCTTTAGTTGCTGGACTTGGTATTTCTGCAGCTATTATCGGACTTGCTTTTCAAGATATGGCTAAAGATTTTTTAGCAGGAATTACAATTATTGCAGAGGATCAATATGAAATAGGTGATACTGTAGAAATAAATGGTTTTATGGGAGAAGTAATTTTTATCGGACTACGTAGTACCAGAATTAGGAACTATAAAGGTGCTACTATGATTATTAATAATCATAATATTACAAGTGTTATTAATTATAATCTTCATAATTCTCTAGCAGTAGTAGAAGTTCCAGTTAGTAGAGAAGAAAAACCAGAAAAAGTAGAGAAAGTATTAACTACTTTATTTGAAAAATTAAATGGAACGATTCCGAAAGCAAAAGGAAATATTGAAATTTTAGGAATTGAAATGATAACAGATCAAGCAATGATATATAAGATTACGTTAGCGGTTGCTGCTACAGAACAATATTCAATTCAAAGATATTTGTTAAAAGAAATTAGAAATGCTTTTGAAAAAAATCATATTAAAATGCCTAAGCAAAAATTTGAGGTAAATGATGGAAAATAGAGAATATAATATAGGAACTAGAGTTATGATGAAAAAATCTCACCCTTGTGGTAGCAATTGTTGGGAAATTACAAGAGTAGGTGCTGATATAAAAATTAAATGTATTAATTGTCAAAGGGCAGTATTGATTCCAAGAATTGAATTTAATAAAAAATTAAAAAAAGTCATTTCAGAGGAAGGATGATATCATGCGAGATCGAAGAAAATTAAAATTAAAGAAATTCTATTTTCATCCTATTTTGATGTTCATAGTATTAATGTTTATAGTAATGATATTAAGCAGTATTTTGTCCTTTTTTCAAATGCAGGCAACATATAATACTGTAAATGCAACTACTATGGATTTAGAGCCAACCTTAGTAGTCGTAGAAAATTTACTGAATTTTGAAGGGATGAAATTCATTATTAGTAATGCAGCGAAAAACTTTATTAGTTTTGCCCCATTAGTAATGCTTTTAATTTCATTAATTGGAATCAGCATTGCGGAAGCAACTGGCTTTATTGAAGCTTTTTCTAGAAGATGGGTTTCAAAATTAAATAAATATCAATTGTCATTTATTGTGATTTTTTTAGGAACTATTTCTACTCTAATTAATGAAATTGGTTATGCTATTTTAATTCCATTAGTAGCTGTAATATATTTACAAAATAATCGGAATCCTCTATTAGGAATTATTACTGCATTTTGTGGTGTATCGTTTGGATATGGTGTCTCTATCTTTGTAGGTTCAATAGAAACATGGCTCATTCCTTATACTACTAGTGCTTCACACTTAATCGATACTAATGCACATATTGCTTTAACTTCTAATTTATTTATTATTATTGCCAGCAGTATTATTCTTTCTTTAGTCGGAATGGTTACTGTAGAGAAGTTTATTGCTCCAAAGTTAGGAAGGTATCGCGAAAAAGAAGAGGTCCAAAAAACAGAGGAGCTAAGCCTAATTGATGTTCAAGAAGTTGAACAGCAAAAAATAGCAGAGGAAAAAAGAGAAAAAAAGGGCCTTCGTTTAGCAGTATTTGTGGGAATTATTGTAATCTTTTTATTTATTTATATGATAGTACCAGATTTACCATATTCTGGATTACTTCTTGACATGAAGGAAAAAACATATTTGAATCAACTATTTGGAGATAATTCCTATTTTCAAGATGGTTTTACTTATATGATATGCTTATTCTTCTTATTTATGGGACTTGCCTATGGAATAGGAGCAAAGACTATAAAAAATGATAAAGAAGTTATTGAAAAGGCAACAGTTAGTTTTAATAAAGTTGGTAGTATCATCATATTAATTTTTGTAGCATCTCAGTTTATTGCAGTATTTAAAAAAACAAATATTGGAACCATTATTACTGCATGGCTTGCTAATGTTCTCAATTATTTGGATTTTAATGGATTACCACTGATTCTTTTAGTTGTATTTCTAATTGCTATTGCCAATTTATTTTTAACTACAACAGTTACCAAATGGACAATCTTTGCTCCTGTTGTAGTACCAACTTTAATGCAATCTAATGTCTCTCCTCAGTTTGCACAGTTTATATTACGAGCAGGAGATTCTATGACAAATGGAGTAACTCCTTTACTTGCTTGTTTTGCATTATACATTGGATACTTAAATATTTATAATTTAGATAAATCTAAGCCAATTGGAATTAGACAATCTATTAAATATATTATGCCATATTTTTTAATTATTAATGCTACATGGATTTTGCTTTTGGTTGGTTGGTATATTATTGGCTTGCCAATAGGTCCAGGAGTTTATCCAACAATTTAAAACTAGAAAGTTTTTATAAAAATTTTCTAGTTTTTATATTAGAAAAATTTCTGAAAAAAGTAGTGATTGAGATAAAATTTCTTGTGAAATAGCCAATCTTGCTATATAATACAAATGATAAATGAAAGAGAAAAGAGGAGTCTTATGAGTTTAACTGCAGGAATTGTAGGCCTTCCAAATGTTGGTAAGTCAACCTTATTTAATGCTATTACAAATAAGCATATTTTAGCAGAAAATTATCCATTTGCAACAATTGATCCTAATGTGGGAGTAGTAATAGTACCAGATGAAAGACAGGATAGGTTGGTAGAAATGTATCATCCTAAAAAGAACATACCCACATCCTACGAATTTACAGATATTGCTGGTTTAGTAAAAGGAGCAAGTAAGGGAGAAGGATTAGGTAATAAATTTTTATCCCATATACGCGAGGTAGATGCTATAGTAGAAGTTGTAAGGTGTTTTGATAATGGAAAAATTATTCATGTGGATGGAGAAGTTGATCCTATTCGAGATATCGAAACAATTAACTTAGAACTCGTTATTGCTGATTTAGATGTAATTACAACTCGTCTTGAAAAAGTTGGAAAAAAAGCAAGAACAAGCAAAAATAAAGATGATATTTTGGAGTTAGAAACATTAACAAAGGCAGAACAGGCATTAAAAGAAAATGTTCCACTTCGTCAAGTGTCTTTTACAGAAGAAGAAAGAAAAATATTGAAGCCATTTAGTTTTTTAACAATTAAACCCATTATCTATTTAGCAAATATTGCTGAAGAAGAATTAGGAAAAGAAGATAATATTTATGTTAAAAAGGTAAAAGAATATGCAAGTGATGCTAAAGTTATATCACTATGTGCAAAGGTAGAAGAAGAGTTAAGTGAGCTTAGTTTAGATGATAGAAAAGAAATGTTGGAGGCTTTGGGAGAAAAATCTAGTGGATTAGATAAGTTAATTAAAGCAACCTATGATTTATTAGGGCTTGCAACTTATTTTACAGTGGGTGAAGATGAAGTACGTGCTTGGACTTTTCCAATGGGAATGAATGCAAAACGTTGTGCAGGAATTATTCATACAGATTTTGAAAAAGGATTTATTAGGGCAGAGGTTATTTCCTATGTTGATTTAATTACTTATGGCAGTGAATTAAAAGTAAAAGAGGCTGGAAAAGCTAGATTAGAAGGAAAAGATTATTTGATGCAAGACGGTGATATTTGTCATTTTAGATTTAATGTATAACTTATTAGGAGGTATCATTAAGATAATTGCACAAATAGTACTCTTTTTATTTACAAAGGCATAACCTTTTGTTATAATACATACGAGCAACAAACTGCTCCTTGCTACAAATTGTAGCCGTTAGTCCAAAAGGAGGTGTAGAAGATGAATAAATATGAAGTAATGTTTATTGTAAAACCAGATATGGAGGAAACGCAAATTACTAAAGTTGCGGAAGAGCTAAAGAAGGTTTTAACGGATAACAAAGCAAAACTTCTAGAAGAAAAAGCAATGGGACAAAGAGAACTTGCTTATGAGATTAAGAAGTTTAAAGCAGGATACTATTTCTTATTTGTAGTAGAAGCTAATGCAACTGCAGTAAGTGAATTTGATCGTATTGCTAAAATTAATGAAAATATACTTCGTCATTTGATTGTAAAAGTAGAAGAGTAGAATTGTGAGGATTTAATATGAATAAAGTGTTTTTAATTGGTCGTTTAACAAGAGATCCTGAGTTAAGATATACAGGTAATAATACAGCAGTAGCATCATTTTCTATTGCTGTAAATAGAAATTTTACAAATCAATCAGGAGAACGTGAAGCTGACTTTATTAATATTGTAGTTTGGAGAAAGCAAGCAGAAAATGTTAAAAATTATTTAACTCAAGGAAGTCAAGTAGCAATTGATGGTCGTATTCAAGTCCGTAATTATGAAACCGAAGATGGACAAAAACGTTATGTTACAGAAGTTATAGCAGATAATGTAGAATTTTTAGGAAGTAAAAATAGTGGAAATAATAGTTCATCAAATTCAATTGCAAAAGATCCTACACCATATGATTTTTCAGCCCAGAGTGAACCACCAAAAACAGATGTTGATAATAATCCATTTGCAGATTTTGGCTCAAGTATTGAAATTAGCGATGACGAATTACCATTCTAGAAGGAGGTTATTACATGGCAGAATTTTACCGTAAAAAGAAGAAAGTATGTATGATGTGTACTGGAAAAACAGTAAATTATAAAGAACCAGAAACATTAAAACGATATATAAACGAAAAGGGAAAAATAGTTTCTCGTCGTATTACTGGAAATTGTGCACACCATCAACGTGTTATTGCTCGAGAAATTAAGAAAGCACGTGCAATTGCTTTAATGCCATATACAAAATAACAGGTTTATAAGGCCTGTTTTTTTATTTGAATAATTAGACAAAGTATTGAATTTATTATATAATAAATATGGATTTATCTATGAGGAGAAAAAACATGATTATAATTGAGAAAAAAAAGGAATTTATAAAAGAAATAAAGAAAGCTAAAAATATTTTCATTATGGCTCATAGTAATCTAGATTTAGATGCCATTGGAAGTTCTATTGGTATGTATATGATTTTAAAGAAAATCAAAAAAAATTGTTATATAATTATAGATGATAAAGAAAATGAACCAGGTGTTGCAAAAGTTTTAAGAGAATTGGATGGTTGTCTTAATATTATTGAAAGTAAAGAAATTCCAGAGCAATTATCTAAAATTGATGCTAAAAATTTACTGCTTATTTTAGATACTAATAAAATAGACTTAGTACAAAGTAAGAAAGCATTAGAATATTTTAACCATAAGATAGTGATGGACCATCACGAATTAGGAAAGACTTCAATCAAAGATGCTACTTTAATGTTAGTAGATGATCATGCTTCTTCAACCTGTGAAATGGTATGCCAATTAATAGAGACCTATAAAGTGGATCTTGATCCTTATTATTGTACAGTTGTATTAGCAGGAATCGTTTTAGATACTAACAATTTTACTTTAAAAACAAGTAATGATACATTTTATGCAGCCTATTATCTAACAAGTTTAGGGGCAAGTGTTAAAAAAGTTCAATATTTATTAAAACAAGACTTAAAAGATTATACAGAGCGACAAAAATTACTTACTGGTATTAAAATAATAAATAATAATATTGCCATTACAAAGGGCTCTCCCTATACTGTTTATAGAAGAGAAGATTTGGCAAAGATGGCTGATACTTTATTATTTTTTAACGATATAGAAGTTTCATTTGTAATTGGAAAAATTGGAGAAGATATAATCGGAATTAGTGGAAGATCTATGGGGAATATTGATATTTTACCTATTTTAGAAAAAATAGGTGGAGGAGGAGACGAATATAACGGAGCCGCAAAATTAGAAAAAATGACAATTAGTAAGGCCGAAGAAAAATTGATGCATGCAATTGATGTAAAAAAGAGGTGAAAAAATGCAAGTTATATTTATTAAAGATTTGAAGAAAAAAGCTAAAAAAGGTGATATTAAAGAGGTAGCAGATGGATATGCAGAGAATTTTCTGATTAAGAATGGATATGCCATTCCATCAAATAGCAAAAATTTAAATAAATTAAAATATGAACAAAGAAAGGATGAAGAAAAGCACGAACAGAAGAAAAAGGAAGCCTTATCTATAAAAGAAAATTTAGAAAAATTAACTTTAGAATTTAAAGTTAGAACAGGAGATGGGGATAAGGTTTATGGTAGTATTAGTTCAAAGCAAATAAAAGAAGCTCTATTGAAGCTAGGTTATAAAATAGAAAAGTCTATGATTATAATAGATACCCCAATTTCATGTTTAGGATTTCATTATATTAAAATAAGTCTTCATCCCCAAATTGAAGCAAAAATAAAAATACATGTAGTAAAGTGAGGTAAAGATTATGCCAGTAAAAACAATGCCTAATAATATTGAAGCAGAAAAGTCTGTTTTAGGAGCTTGTTTTTTATCAAAACATGCTTTAGAAAAAGCGTGTGAAAGCTTAATGCCTGATGTTTTTTACTATGATGCAAATAGTAAAATATTTGCTAGTCTTTTAAGTTTATCAGAAGAGAAAATTCCTATTGACTTAACAACAGTTACTACGGATTTAAAGGATAAGAATCTATTAAAAGAAATAGGTGGAGTAGAATACCTAACAGAAATTATTAATTTTGTTCCAACTGCAGCTAATATAGATTATTATATAAAAAAAGTTGAAGAGTCATCTATTCTTAGACGCTTGATTGAAACTGCAACTGATATTGCTACTACAGGTTACAATACAGAGGAAAGTGTAAATGAGACATTAGATATTGCAGAGAAAAAAATATTGAATATTGTAAAAAATAGGAAATCAAGTGAATTTAGAACTATTCAAGATGTGTTAATTAAAACAAGAAATGATTTAGAAAAATTAGCAGAAACAAAGGGAGAAATTACAGGACTTGCAACGGGATGGTATGACTTTGATAAATTAACAGCAGGGCTTCATGAAAATGAATTTATTATTATAGCAGCCAGACCAGCTATGGGAAAAACTGCATTTGCTTTAAATATGGCAACGAATATTGCTATGAGTAGTGATAAGACCGTAGCTTTATTTAATTTGGAAATGGGAGCAGAACAGCTTGCTTTAAGAATTATATCATCGCTAGGTCAAGTAGAAGGATATAAACTTAGAACAGGGAAATTAATGAACGATGATTGGAAAAGAGTAAATGAAGCAATTAGTCAATTAACGGATACTAACATTTTTATTGATGATACCCCAGGAATTACGATTGGAGAAATACGAGCAAAATGCAGACGCCTTGCTAGTAGTGAAAAGGGTTTAGGTATTGTAATTATCGATTATTTGCAATTGATTTCTGGAGGTAGAAACTATGGTAGTAACCGACAACAAGAAGTATCAGATATTTCAAGAAGCTTAAAAACACTAGCTATGGAATTACATGTACCGGTTATTGCTTTAGCACAATTATCAAGACAAGTAGAAGCTCGCGAAGATAAAAGACCATTAATGAGTGACTTACGTGAATCAGGTTCTATAGAACAAGATGCTGATATTGTATCATTTTTATATCGTGATGATTATTATAACAAAGAAGCTCGTCGTGAAGATGATACAAGTATTAGTGAATTAATTATTGGAAAACATCGTAATGGTCCTACGGCAACAATTGAATTATTATTTAAGAAAAATACTAGTACATTTGTAAACTTAAAAAAGGAATATAGAGAAGGGAGTGCGAATTCTTAAATGAAAAAAAAGTCTATAGTATTATTTATGATAACTATTATGTTAATGTCTAGCTGTCTTGTAGGTTATAAAAAATTAAATCAGGAGCCACAAACAGTATATCGAGTATACTTGAAGGGAAAATCTTTAGGATTAATTAAATCAAAAAAGGCATTAGAGGAATATATCGATAAAGAACAGGAACATCTGAAGCAAAAATATAAAGTCAAAAAAGTATATGCTCCAGATGAGTTAGATATTGTAAAAGAGATTACATATAATAAAAAAACATCTACTACAAAAGAAATTTACGAAAAGATAAAAGACAAATCTCCATTTACAATTAAAGGTTATGCTATTACCATCAAAGGACTTGATACCCAAACAAATGAAGGAGAAAAAATTACAACTAAAGATCAAACACTTTATGTTTTGGATAAAAAGATTTTTACAAATTCTTTAGAGAAGACAGTAAAATTATTTGTAAACGATGAAGATTATGAAAAGTTTATGAATGATACACAAAAGGAATTATCTGATACAGGTAAAATTATTGAGGATATTTATATTGAAAATAAAATAGTAATAAAAAGACAAAATATTCCTGTTACTAAAACGATTTATATGAATGAGGAGGATTTAAGTAAATACTTACTATTTGGTACTACAGAAGAACAACAAAAATATACGATTAAAGATGGAGACACCATTAGTGATATTGCATTCAATAATAAAATATCAAATGAAGAATTTTTAATAGCTAACCCTCAGTTTAAAGATGAGAATAGTCTTTTATTTCCAGGACAAGAGGTAACATTAGGAATTTTAAGACCACAATTTAATTTAATTGAAGAGGATCATGTTGTAGAATATCAAGAACAAAAATATACGACAGAAATCAGATATGATAATAGCCAAATGGTTGGATATGAAGCAAAAATTCAAACAGGTATTAATGGACAAAATCGAGTAACACAAAAGATAAAAAAAGTAAATGGAGATACTAATAATGTTGTTATTACAAATACGGAAACCATAAAACCTGTGACTACAGAGATTATCGTCAAAGGTGGTAAAAAGAGTAGTTATAGTACATGGAATGGTGGAGGAAGTGCACCAGCAAGTAAAGGAGAATGGTACTGGCCAACGAGAGTTCCATACTATTTAAGTAGTGGTTTTGGTTATCGTTGGGGAACATTACATGATGGACAAGATATTGCTGGTTGTGGAGAAGGTTCACCGATTTACGCTGCACAATCTGGAACAGTCGTAAAATCGGGAGTAGGTATTTTCAATGGAAGTGGTGAAGCAATTTTAATCGATCACCATAATGGATACTATACAATGTATGCACATCTTTGCCCAGGATGTCGTTATGCGCCAACGGGTGTTAATGTAGCACGTGGTCAAGTAATTGGTGGTATGGGCCATACTGGATTTGCTACAGGAACTCACCTTCACTTCTCAGTTTGGAGAGGATATCCATATCGTGGAGGAGTGGCATTGAATCCACTAAGTTTCTATTAAAATGATAATTAAGACACTAGCTAGTGGCTCTAAAGGTAATTGTAGTATTATTCTTTGTGATAATACCAAGATATTGGTTGATATAGGAATTAGTTATTTAAAACTAAAAAGAAAATTAGAAGAATTAAATCTAAGACTTGATGATTTTTCTGCTTTACTGATTACTCATGCCCATACAGATCACATCAAGGGTCTTTCTTCTTTAACAAAAAGTACCAATCTTAAAGTATACATTCCTAAGCAAATGTATATCGATTTAGAGGAACAAATTCACCACAACAATATAGAATTTATTACAGATAATTTTCAAATAGGAGATATCGGTATAGATTTAATTCACACTTCCCATGATGCTACTTCATCTGTTGGTTATATTATGACTTATCGGGATAAAGGATTAGTTTATATAACGGATACAGGCTATATTAATAGAAAATATTTAGAAAAGATGAGAAAGAAAGACATCTATTTAATAGAAAGTAATCACGATGAAAAAATGTTGATGGAAGGACCTTATCCATACTATCTAAAACAACGTGTTATAAGTGATGTTGGACATTTATCAAATAAAACAACTGCTAAATACTTAGAAAATTTGATTGGTGATAATACAAAGTATATTATATTAGCCCATTTAAGTGAAAAAAATAATACAGAGCAGTTAGCCCTATCAGCCACGAAAGAAAAATTAGGTAATAAAAAGATTCAAGTATTAATTGCAAAACAGGATGAAGAAAGTCCTTATATTGAGGTATAGGAATGAAGATTATTTGTGTAGGTAAAATAAAAGAAAAATATTTTGAAAGTGCCATTGAGGAATATCAAAAACGTTTATCGAAATATCAAAATATAAAGATTATAGAAGTAATAGATAAAAATTATAATGATATTAATAAATCCTTAAAAGAAGAAGCGGAGTTAATATTAAAGCATATAAAAGAAAATGATTATATTATTACCTTAGAAATAGAGGGGAAATCCTATAATTCTTTAGAATTTTCTAAAAAATTAGAACAACTTCAAGCAAATTATGCTAATATAGCATTTATAATTGGAGGCTCTAATGGACTAGATGATACAATAAAAAAACGATCAAATTTAGCAATTTCGTTTTCTAAGATGACATTTCCCCATCAACTATTTAGAATTATATTATTAGAGCAATTATATCGTAACTATAAAATTATAAATCATGAAAGTTATCATAAATAAAAGATAGGAGTGATAGTATGATTGGAAATGATTGGGATGAAGTACTAAAAGAAGAGTTTGAAAAGGAGTATTTTAATAAATTATTACAATTTGTAGAAAAAGAGTATCAAACAAAAGAAATATATCCAAAAAAAAATGAGATTTTTAATGCTTTTCGATATACAACTTATAAAGATGTGAAAGTAGTAATTTTAGGACAAGATCCATATCATGGTATTGGACAAGCACAAGGATTATCGTTTTCCGTTCGAAATGAGGTGGGACGTCCTCCGTCTCTGCAAAATATCTTTAAAGAGTTAGAAAGTGATATTGGAATAAAAATTTCTTCCAATAATTCATTAATTCCATGGACAAAAGAGGGTGTCTTATTATTAAACGCAGTACTTACAGTTGAAAAGGATAAAGCTGCATCTCATAAAGATCAAGGCTGGGAAATATTTACAGATAGTGTTATAAAAAGAATAAACGAGAAGAATACTCCTGTTGTGTTTATTCTTTGGGGTTCCTATGCTAGAAGTAAGAAAAACTTTATTACAAATCCATCTCATTATATAGTTGAATCCCCTCATCCCTCTCCTTTTTCAGCATATAATGGATTTTTCGGTAGTAAGCCATTTTCTAAAACAAATCATTTCTTAGAGGAGAAAGGGCTAAAACCAATTTCTTGGCAAATATAAAAAATAGATTCATGTGAATCTATTTTTTTAGTATTTCATAAATTTCCCCATATTTTGTAGAATATAAATTTAGTTTTTTAAGGTGTAGAAAGATTCGAATAATGTTAGAAGGAAAAGAATTAATTAAATGATTAAATTCAGTAGCATTATCGTTATAAAATCTAATAGTAGCCATAATTTCTTCTTCGTTATCTTCAAGATTATCTAGAATTTTACTCAAACTCTTTCCATTTAAAAGTTTCTCATGGTCATCCAACGTTTTTATAATTTCAATATAACTATTTTTTAAAAATTCATTCATATCGAATCGTGTTTTTTGTCTTTTTTGCATTTCTTCAAAGTCAACTAAAAAATCTTGCTCTTTTGTAGTTGCTTGAATAATAGGAATTGCTTTTAAAATATAGTCTATTTTCTTTTGAAAAAGAATATCAATATTATTTTCTGCTTCCTTTATTCGAATGATAATGTACTGAAACTTATAGTAAAATACCCATATAATAATGCCAATAATTAATACTAAAAGAATTAAAACGCCTAAAATCCAATACATTTAACCACCTCTTAATATAACTTATTATACCAAAAGAAAAAAGATGATACAACTATCCATCTCAAGTTCTTAAAATATTGTTGTTTCAAAATTTTTAATTGTGTGTTATCTTTTCTGGAAAAATAACGTAATCCAAGTAAACTAACCATAAAATTACATAACTACCATCATCTTGTTTTAAAACAGCATAATCTCTACCAGAATCTTCAATAGTACCCCTAAAAATTCTATCTTTCCACTGATTAGAATCAGCGTAAGACATATAGAATTCAGCATATTTTCCATGATTTAATTTTAATAAGCTTTCAGCATATTCCTCTGGAGATAAATTGATTGAATTTCCATTATTTGGATTTTGTATATTTTGATAAGGAGGCATAGTTCCTGTATAATTAGGTGCACCAGTATTTGGATAATTTAAATAATTATTGTTATTCATAATATTCCCTCTTTCTAATTAATTGTATGTAGGAATATTAAAAATATGGTAATTTTTTAGCTCTTTTCACTGTTGGTAAGTTTTTCATCAAATACACTATCGGCAATAGTTGGTTCTGTACCCTTTATAAAATACATTATTTTTTTCTTAGGACTTTCATCCGTAGCAGGCTTGCCAGAAATTGGATCCACTAGAACACTAGATACATTTTCAGGTATTTCATACCAATTATCTTTTTTATCTTTTTCATAACTTTCCATAGTTTTATACCAGATATTTTGGGCATATTTATATTCTTTATTAGATAAAGTAGCATTATTATCATATCCAACCCAAACTGCTGTAACAATATTTTTATTATATCCAATATACCAATTGTCTGTTTCAGTAGTTCCAGATTTTAAAGCATATTTATGCGTTAATTTGGATGCTAGAGAAATAGCAGTTGGATAGTTATAATCTATATAATCAGAATCATAAGTTCCTGTTAGCATATTATTTAAAATAAAGGTTAAACTTTTATCTAAAACTTGTTTTTTTTCAGGTTTTGCTTGATATAAAACATTTCCATTATAATCTTCTACTCTTGTGATTAAATGAGGCTTTATTCTATATCCTTCATTAGCAAAAGCGCTATATCCTGCAGCCATTTCTGTAATATTAATTTCTTTCGTCCCAAGAGGAAGAGATGCTACATCTTCTAAATCTGCAGTAATTCCTACTCTTTTTGCAACATCAATTAAAACTTCACTTCCTAAAAACATATGTGTTTTTACAGCATAAATATTTTCAGAGTAGGCAATGGCGGTAGCCATAGATATTGGTTTTTCTCCATACAAATCATTATAATTTCTAGGTGAATAAGTAGAATTATTAGCAAAAGTAAAGGTTGTTTTTTCACTAGTAAAAGAAGAACTAGATGTAAAACCATTTTCTAGTGCAGCATAATAAAGATAAGGTTTCATCGTAGATCCTACTTGTCGCATAGCATCTGTTGCCCTATTGTACTGGGAACTATTGTAATCTCTCCCTCCAATTAATGCTACAATTTCTCCCGTTTGAGGATTCATCATAACAGTAGAAACTTGAAGTTTTGATTCATCAGGAAATTCTTCTTTAATAATATTTTCCAGATTTGTCTGAGCATCTAAATTAAGACTAGTGTAAATTTTTAGTCCTTTTGTTTTAGAATAAGAGCTAGGGATAGAGGAAATTTTTTCTAATTCATCTAATACTGCATCTTGATAATACATAACAGTATTAAGATTAAAATCACTATCTTTCCCTACAATATTTAATTCTTCTTGATATGCCTGTTCTTTTTCCTTTTCTGTAATCATTTTATTTTTGACCATTAAATTAAGAATTAATAACTGTCTTTTTTTGGCAGCATCTAAATCGACAATAGGTGAGTAATTCGAGGGAGACTTTGGAATACCTGTTAAAATTGCTGCTTCTGCTAATGTTAAATTCTTTGCACTTTTGTTAAAGTAAAATTTACTTGCATTTTCAATTCCATACATACCATGACCATAATTAATAGTATTTAAATATCCTTCCAAAATAGAATCCTTACTATAATGAGCCTCAATTTCGATAGTGTACCACATTTCTTCAATCTTTCTCTTCCAAGTTTTATCAAAATCTAAAAATAAGTTTTTAGCATATTGCTGTGTAATAGTAGAGGCTCCTTGTTCTACTGATTTGGATGTGATATTAATATAAGTCGCTTTTAAAATACGAAGTAAATCAAATCCCTTATGATTATAAAAGTTTTTATCTTCAGCAGCAAGCGTTGCATTAATTAAGTTGGGAGAAATATTTTCTAGTTCAATCCATTTTTTAGAACCACTTCCCTGAAAAAATAGTTCACCCTGATTATCAAAAATAGCAAGACTGTTAGCTCCATTAATTTCTAATTTAGGAGAGAGTTTTGCATATGTGTAGACACCTACTATCAAAATAAACATTAGTATTATAAAAATAGTAGTCATTTTTAAAAGTTTTTTAATATATTTCATGATGAAATCACCTTCTAAGGTTAGTATGAAAAAATTATTTTTAAATATGTATTTTTTTTCTATAAGTTATGTTATAATCTAGAATAGAATTTTATTTGTGGGGTAAATATGGTGAAACAAAAAGCATATTTTTTTTTAAAATCACAAGATGCGATAATACAGTCATTTGTTGATATTGATATAAAGAAAAATGATATTTATTATTTTTCATTGGATGATGATAGTAAAAATCGTTTTTGTATATCAGAAAGAACATTTATGCGTGAGACGAAAGATCTGTTAGTAGAGCTTGCTTTTGAAAAAGGTCAAAAAAGCAGTTTGTATTTAAAAAAAGAGCATTTAAACTATAGTCTAGATTTGGAAATAAAAGATATATTATTAACACATGAGAAAATAAGAATAAAATATTTACTAAATGAAATAGAATATTTATTAAAGATAGAATTAGTAGGTGAAAATATGAGTATAATAAAAGAGCTAGAACAAGAAGTAAAAGAAAAAATTGAGCATATTGGTTATGAAATGGAACATTTTTCTCTTCTACCATCGAACCGTCCAGATTTAGGAGACTATCAAATAAATGAAGCGATGAGTCTTGCTAAGAAGTATCATGAAAATCCTAATTTTATTGCTGAGAAAATTGCAGAAGAATTAAAGAAAGATAGGAATTTTAGCAATGTATCTGTGGTAGCCCCAGGATTCATTAATCTGACTTTAACAAATGAATTTTTATTAAATAGTATGAATAAAATTCAAAAAGATATGAACACTAATATTGATCATGTAGAAAGCAAAAAAATTATGATGGACTATGGTGGTGCTAATATTGCAAAAACTCTACATGTTGGTCATCTTCGTTCTGCAAATATTGGAGAGGCAGTAAAAAGACTTGCAAGATTATTAGGACATACTGTGATATCGGATGCCCATTTTGGAGATATTGGAAGACAATCAGGAATGGTAATTTCAGAGATAAAAAGAAGATATCCGAACCTTTCCTATTTTGATGAGCATTATGAGGGCAATTATGAAGATATTGATTATACAATAACACCAGAGGAGTTAGGAGAAATTTATCCTTTAGCAAGTACTAAAGCAAAAGAAGATGAATCTCGAATGCAGGAAGTAGCAGAGATTACCAAACAATTGGAAGAAGGACACAAAGGATATCAGGCACTATGGAATAAAATTAAAGATGTATCAATAGAAGATATTAAAGAAATTTATAAAAAAATTAATACAGACTTTGATTTGTTAGAAGGAGAAAGCGACTGCTACTCTTATATTCCAGAAACTTTAGAAATTATTAAAAATAGTGGAAAGTTAGAAAAGAGTGAAGGAGCTCATATCATTTCCGTCAAAAAAGAGGAAGATAATGGTCCTATGCCACCTCTTATTGTCATACAATCAAATGGTTCCACATTATATGCAACACGAGAACTTGCGACACTACATTCTAGAATTGTTCGTTTTTCGCCAGAAGAGATTTGGTATTTTGCCGACACTCGTCAAGCATTGTATTTTGAACAGGTCTTTCGTGCTTCTAAGTTAACAAAATTAGTAGATGATAGTATCAATTTAGAATTTTGCGGATTTGGTACTATGACAGGAAATGATGGCAGACCATTTAAAACACGTGATGGCGGTGTAATGACTCTACAAAATCTAATTACCATGGTAAAAGAAGAAATTCTAAAACATATTAATAAAGATATTGTAAAAAGTGATGAATCAGAAAAAATTGCAGAAATAGTGGGAATTGCTGCATTAAAGTATGCAGATTTTCTATCATTTAGAACAAAGGACTATATATTTGATCCTATAAAATTTACAGATGTAGAAGGGAAGACAGGCCCATATCTTCTATATTCAACGATTAGAATGAAATCACTTTTACAAAAGGCAGATATGAAGAATTTAGAAAATATTTCCTTTAAACAGTTTCGTGGAACCTCAGATCGTAATATTGCATTAACTATATTGAAACTTCCAACGGTTTTAAAAAAATCATTAGAAGTAAAATCATTAAATGAAATAGCAGAATACATATATAAACTAACAAGTCTTTATAATACTTTTTATGCAGAAAATAAAATTTTAACAGAAGAAAATGAGGATTTGAAAATGAGCTGGATTGCCCTAACAAAAGTAGTTTATGATACAAATATGTTATTACTTGATACCTTAGGAATAGAAGTTCCAGAAAAAATGTAAAAAGACTTGCAATTACCCATGAGACATGTTATAAGTTTACTTGGGAATTCGGTTTAGGAGGAATTTTATGAGTATAAAAGAAATGAAAAAGGAAGATTTGGAATTATTATCATATAAAGATATTACCAACCTACTTTTGGAAGAAAATAAAAAACCTATGAATACAGCAGACCTTTTTAAAACAATAATTCATCTATTAGAATTACCAAACAAAGAATTTGAAACGAAAATAGGAGATTATTATACTTCTTTAACAACAGATAAAAGATTTATATTATTAAGTGATGGAACTTGGGATATAAAAAGTCGTCATACTTCTGATAAAGTAGTGAAAATTACAGAAGAAGATGATGATGAGTTAGAAGAAGAATTTGTAAAAGAAGATGAATCAGAAGATGAAATAGATGAAGATAATTATGATGATACTGATGAGGACTATGACGATGATACAGAAGAAGATTTAAAAGATTTAGTGGTATTAGATGAAGATGAACTAGAATTAGATGAATAAAAATAATGATTAAACAGAGATGTTTAATCTTTTTAATAGTAAAATATAGTTTTTGATTAAAGGTCTTTATTTTAAGACGTATATACAAAATATTAATATTATTTTACTACTATATAGAATTAATTTTTTGAAGTTATTATTAGGATTAATTAATATCTTGATAGGACAACGATTTGACACCTTAATAGAAATATGCTAGTATAATTAGCAATTTGAAAAGGGAGTCGAATTTTATGGCAATTGTTTATAGGACAGTTCCTTCACTTACTTCTACTACTGAAAAGTTTGGCACGTTAAATAGTCAACAAGAAAATCTAGAAGGCATTATGTATGATTTGGGATGTGTTTCTTTTGAGAATGTATATCCTTTTTTTACAAGAAATGAAGAAGTTGTAAATACATTTAAATTCTTAGATGAGTGCTATAAGTTTTTCTTTCTTTTTTCTTATGATGCTATAATGTGCACATTTTCTAGTATAGATGGATATTGTTATGAGAAATGGCAATTTGAACTCTTGGAATATAATATTCCAGCAGAGATTTTATTAAAGTATTGTGGATATGGTTTTTATAAGGGGAAAGCACATGTTGAGTTTTGTATACCTGAAAGTGAATTTGATAAGAACTCATCAAAAAAATTAGATATCAGATTACTAGAAAATGAATTATCTAAATATAAAGAATTAAATAATATATCTAATTATGATAATAAAAGATTGTATTTAACTGATTTTATAACAGGCAAGAGAAATTTATATGATTGTGGTGAATTATATGATGAACATGATATTCTTCCGTTTCAAAAAATAATTGAACAATTAAACCAAAAAGGAATAATTAGTCCTAATAATATATATGAAATATATGAGACGTTTAAAATGCAATCAAATGATGTATATAAGAATAGTGAAGATGAAGTTAAAAGATTGCAAAAAAAACTTGAATTGATTTTAAAATGACGAAGACTTATACGGCAACGTTACTAGTCTTTCTCATGAGAATATACTTTGATACTATGACATTGCATAGTATTTTTTAAACACTTAAAATTAATACTTTTGAAAGATAAAATATAAAATCCTATAAAGATATATGTGAATATCTAGAAGAGTATTTAGTGATATAAATTTCATAACGAATAATTCTGGTTTTTGCATATAATACATGATATAATACGATTGAATTAATAGAGAAAAAGGTGAAAATATGATTGAACGTTTACAAGCAATTGAAGCTCGTTATCAAGAAATAGAACAGGAATTAACGAAATCAGAAGTTCTAGCTGATATCGATAAAACAAAAAAATTATCCAAAGAGATGAGTGAGTTAGAAGAGACAGTAGGAGTTTTTAGAAATTATCAAAAGATATTATCTGCCATAGATGAGACAAAAGAGATGCAAAAAGATCCAGAGTTAGGGGAGATTGCCAAAGAAGAACTTCCAGGATTAGAAGAGCAAAAAATATCTTTAGAAGCCCAACTTGAAATTTTGTTAATTCCTAAAGATCCGAACGATTCTAAAAATGTAATTGTAGAAATTCGTGGTGCTGCTGGAGGAGATGAGGCCAATATTTTTGCAGGTGACCTATACCGTATGTATACACGCTATGCAGAAAAGCAGGGATTTAAGTGTGATGTTTATAATGCTATTGATGGAGAAGCAGGAGGATTCAGTCAGATTGAATTTATGATTAAAGGAATGGGAGCTTATTCTAAGTTTAAATACGAAAGTGGCTCTCACAGAGTACAGCGTGTTCCTGTAACAGAATCCAATGGACGCTTGCAAACATCTACTGCTACTGTTCTTGTAATGCCAGAAGCAGAAGAAGTGGACATTGAAATTAAGCAAAGTGATTTAAGGATTGATATTTATCGTTCAAGTGGTTGTGGAGGACAAGGTGTAAATACTACAGACTCTGCTGTACGTATTACCCATCTCCCAACTAATACTGTCGTTACTTGTCAGAATGAGCGCAGTCAAATTCAAAATAAAGAACAAGCTATGAAAGTTTTAAAAAGTAGACTTTATGAGATGAAACAGCAAGAAATGGAAGAGAAGGAAGGGAATGTTCGTCGTAGTAAAATAGGAACAGGAGATCGTGCAGAAAAAATTAGAACATACAATTATCCACAAAATCGTGTAACCGATCATAGAATTGGCTTTACTACCAAAAATTTAGATCGTGTAATGGATGGAGATTTAGAAGATATTATAAATGCATTAATTACAGAAGATCAAAAAAGAAAACTTGCTGGAGAAGAAGAATAGGAAATAGAATAATACTAAGTACTAAATAGGAGATGTTATGAAAGTAGAGGAATTGTTAGTATACGGAAAGGCTCATTGTCACTCAGATTTTGCAAAAATTTTACTAGCAGATTTGTTAGGACTTAATCCATTAGAATTATTAAACTATTTGAGTTTTATTGTGGATAGTGAGAAATGCGAACGTTATAAAAGAGCAGTTTTAGCCATAGAAAATGGTACTCCTCTGCAATATGCATTAGGAAAAGTAAATTTTTATGGAAATGAATTTATAATAAATGAAAACGTTTTAATTCCAAGATTTGAAACAGAAGAATTAGTAGAGAATACAGTGAAATATAGCAAGGAGTTTTTTAAAGATCCTGTGGATATTATTGACCTTGGATGTGGAAGTGGGGTCATTGGACTAACTCTTGAGAAAAAAATTTCCACAAATTCTGTGGATTTAATCGATATTAGTGATAAAGCGTTAGAAATTGCCAACAAAAACTGTGAAAAATTAAATTCTAAAGCCCATATTCTTCAAAGTGATATGTTTGAAAGTGTGGAAAAAAAATATGATATTATTATCAGTAATCCTCCCTATATTAGAGATGATGAAGAAATAGAAGAAATCGTAAAGAATAATGAACCTTCTATTGCTTTATATGGTGGTAAAGACGGACTGGATTTTTATCGAAAAATATTAAGTAGTATTAAACCATACATGAAAGAAAGATGTTTAATTGCTTTTGAGATAGGAATGAATCAGCAAGATCAAATTCGATCTTTAATTCAACAATATTTAGATAACGTTGAAGTTATCTGCAAAAAAGATTTATCAGAAAAAGATAGAATGATTTTTATTTTTAAACAGGAAGGTATAACAAGATGAAAGTTATAACAATTTGTGGGAGTTTAAAATTTAAAAAAGAGATGATGTATATTGCAGAAAAAATGGAATTAAGGGAAAACTGTATATTGGCACCAATATATCCAACTAGTGATAATAAAGATGTTTATACAGAAGAAGAAGTAATATCCTTAGACAAAATGCATAAAGAAAAAATAAAATTATCTGATGCTATTTTAGTAGTAAATATTAATAATTATATAGGCAGTAGCACAAGAAGTGAAATAGAATTTGCAAAATCTTTAAATAAAGAGATTATTTACTATACTGATATAGAAAAAGATTTATAAGTGGATAAGATTATTCACTTTTTTTGTGGAAAAAATAAAATTAGAAAAAATGTGTATAAAATAATTAAAACTATCTCACCATGTTATTGAAAGGTGATAGTGATGAAAAAAACAGTTATATTAATAGTTTTAGCAATAATAACATTAGGAGCATTATCAACACAGGAAGATGTCGTTTTAATACCAAAAGATGCTATTCGTTTTCGTGTAATAGCAAATAGTAATAGTGATAAAGATCAAAATATTAAGAAAAAAGTAGCTACTAATTTACAGCATGAACTAAGAAAAACGATGCTTACACAGGAAAATTTAACATCATCTAGAAAAACACTAAAAACAAAACTTCCAGAATTTAGAGAAAATATTCAGACTACTTTAGAGAATAATAAAAATGATACAACTTTTGATATAGATTATGGAACGCACTATTTTCCAGAGAAAACTTATAAAGGAGTTGTTTATGAAGAAGGAATGTATGAGTCATTAGTTGTAACACTTGGCAGTGGAAAAGGCAAAAATTTCTGGTGTGTACTATTTCCTCCTCTTTGCCTATTAGAAGCAGAAGAGAATAAGCAATTGGAGAAAGTAGAATATAAATCTTTTGTAAAAGAAATGATGAATAAGTATTTTCATTCTTGATATGTAATAAAATATATAAGGTGAGAGTGTGAATAAAATAATCTTATATATTTTTATGGCTATTGGTTTAAGTATAGATGCTTTTTCTTTAGCAGTAATATATGGAATGAATAAAATTAGCAATAAAAAAACAATAGTATTAAGCATTTTAGTAGGTATATTTCATTTCCTAATGCCTTATGTTGGTAGTTTAATAGGAATTAATTTATTAACAGTTTTTGTGGATAAAGCCAATTTTATAGCAGGTTCTGTTTTTCTAATTATCGCACTAGAAATGCTATCTTCCCTAAAAGAAGAAGAAAAGATAATGTCGCTTAGTAAATTTTACCATTTAATCTTTTTTGCAATTACAGTGAGTCTAGATAGCTTTTCAGTAGGAATCGTATTAAGTTTAGCGCATGAACATATTATTGTAGCAGGAGTAATTTTTAGTATTGTCAGTACAATGTTTACTTATTTAGGATTAAAACTAGGAAAATTCATTAGTAAAAAGTATAGTAATAAAGCAACCATGATAGGAGCATGGATTTTAATCATTTTATCATTAAAATATTTTATGCTTACATAAAAAATAAAACTAACGTCATACTAATAATGGTGAGAGAAGTTGAAAGAAGAATTAGCATTTTCCTATTATTTAGGAAATCTTTATTACAATAAGGTTTTAAAAAATGAGGCCACTTACCGAAAAAGTACAGGTGTTTTTAAATAAATATCTGTATTTTTATTTATTTGTTGATATTCTTGACAAAAAAATTGAACTTGTCTATAGTAATATTAAGGGTGATAAGGATGTTAGTAAATACAAAAAATATGCTGTTAGATGCAAAACAAAATCATTATGCAATACCACATTTTAATATTAATAATTTAGAATGGACAAAATATATATTAGAAGAGTGTGAAGTGCTAAAAATACCATTAATTTTAGGTGTTAGTGAAGGTGCTATTAAATATATGGGTGGCTATCATGTTGTTGTATCTATTGTGAAAGGACTGATGGAAGATTTAAATATTACGATTCCTGTTGCTATTCACTTAGATCATGGTTCTAGTATTGCATCTTGTTTACAGGCAATTGATGCTGGTTTTACATCTGTTATGATTGATGCTTCTAAGTATCCACTAGATGAAAATATCAATATGACAAAGAAAGTAGTAGAATATGCTCGTGATAGAGACGTTACAGTAGAAGCTGAGGTAGGACATATTGGTGGTAGTGAAGATAATATTAGTAATACGAGTTTAAATGCAACATTAGAAGATTGTATAACTTTATATAATAGTACAGAAATTGATTCTATTGCACCAGCTTTAGGTAGTGTTCATGGTTTTTATCATGGAGAGCCGAATCTAGATTTTGAGACAATGAAAAAAATAAATGAAACTTTGCCAATTCCATTAGTGCTACATGGTGGAACAGGAATTCCTATTACGGATATTAATAAGGCAATAAATTGTGGGATTTCCAAAATTAATATTAATACAGACTTACAGGTAGTTTGGAGTTTGGCGTTAAGAAAATTTATAGACGAAAACGAAGATGTGTATGATCCAAGAAAAATAATTGGCAGTGGAGAGATAGCTATGAAAAAGAGAATCCAAGAAATTGTTACATTATTTCAAACAAAAAGGGGTTAAAAGGAAACAAAATTAGACTTTATAATAAAATATAGTGACAATATGGAGGCTAAATATGAAAGTATTAGAAATTATTGGGGAACAAGAGCTTAGTGGAACAATTCGAGTAAGTGGCGCTAAAAATAGTGCTGTGGCCTTGATTCCTGCGGCACTTTTAGCTATGGAGGACGTTACAATTTGTAATATTCCTGATATCACAGATATCAATTCATTAACAGAAATTTTACAGTTTTTAGGTGCTAATGTAAAAAGAGCCAGTGAGAGTATTATCATTGATCCTAAAACAATAAAGAATAGGGCAATTCCAGAGGAATTATCTAAAAAGCTTAGAGCGTCATATTATTTTATGGGAGCATTATTAGGAAAATATAAAGAGGTAACGATGTATTTTCCTGGTGGCTGTTCTATTGGAGAACGTCCAATTGATTTGCATCTAAAAGGATTTGAAGCTTTAGGTGCTACTGTTACTAATGAAGGAAATAAATATACAGTACGGGCACAACATTTAAGAGGAAATAATATTTATTTGGATATTGCAAGTGTAGGTGCTACGATTAATATAATGTTAGCAGCTGTACGTGCAGAAGGAATAACAGAGATTGATAATGCAGCAAAAGAGCCTGAGATTGTAAATGTGGCCACACTTTTAAACAATATGGGAGCAAAAATCACAGGTGCTGGAACATCAACAATTAAAATTACGGGTGTAGAAGAATTACATGGTTGTTTTCATGAGGTGATTCCAGATAGAATAGAAGCAGGAACTTACTTAATTATAGGTGCTTTATGCGGAAAAATTTTAAAAATTGATAATATTATTCCAGAACATATTGATTCTTTAATTTCCAAGTTACAGGAAATTGGTGCAGATATGGATATAGGGGATGATTATATTATCATTAGTAAAAAAGACTCATATCATGCTACTAATTTAAAAACCTTAGTCTATCCTGGATTCCCAACAGACTTACAGCAACCATTTTCTGTATTGCTAACACAATGTAGTGGAAAAAGCAAAGTAACAGAGACAATTTGGGAAAATCGTTTTATGCATTTACCATATTTACAAGCTATGGGAGCAGAAATATCTTTATCATCTCAATCAGCTACAATTTATGGTCCAACAGAATTGATTGGGACAAGAGTAAAAGCAACAGATTTGAGAGCAGGAGCGGCGATGGTAGCAGCAGGCTTAATTGCCAGTGGCAAAACAACTATTACCAATATTGAACATATTTTAAGAGGTTATGAACAAATTGTAGAAAAACTTACAAGCGTCGGTGCTAAAATAGAGAGTAAAGAAATATAATCTTATATACTCTCTTTTTTTGGAGGCACTATGAAACATATAAAACTAATTTTTTGTGTAATAGTCTGTATTACTGTATATTTAATCTACACTTATGTTCCAACAGACAATATTACATATTTGGCTTTAGGAGATTCCTTTGCTTTAGGAGAAAATCCTTATGGAGAAGTTGCCTATGGTTATAGTGATTATTTATCAAACTATTTAGCAGAAAATCACAATTTAAAATTATATACTAAAAAATTTGCAGCAACAGATGCCAGAATAAAGGATGTGTATCAGGATATACTATTAAATAAAAAAGTGTATATTAACGGAGAGACAATCGGTATTAAAAGTAGTTTGAGAGATTCTGATATTATTACACTTTCCATTGGCGCTAACGATATTATAAGTCAAGTAAATATTATGAGTGAAGTAATGGTAGAGAAAAAATATAGAGATATTGTCAACGGAGTGGGAGATAACTTAATAGAATTAATCAATGAAATTCAAAAATATAATAAAAAAATTATTTTAATCGGTTATTATAATTTATATCCCAAAAATGAACAATATGATTTATTATTTAAAGAGTTGGATAAAAAATATCAACAAATTGGTATAGATATGTCTATTGATTATGTTAGTTTGTATGAAGACTTCCCTTATCAAAATTATTTACCGAATCCTTTTAATATTCATCCTTCCATAGAGGGATATGAGTATATTTACCAAAAAATTGTAGAAAATATAGAGTATTAACTTGCCAAATATAAAAAAGTTTGATATATTAATAACGCATTTAATTACTATGACATAAACTTGTCATGGCGGAAGGAGTGAATCAAATGAAAGTAGGAATTCATCCAGAGTACAAGGATTGTACAGTTACATGTGCATGTGGAGAAACATTTGTTACAAAATCAAATAGAGATGAAATTAGTGTAGAAGTATGTTCTAAGTGTCATCCATTCTATACTGGTCAACAAAGTAGAAAATCTCGTGCAGGACGTGTAGATAAATTCAATAAGAAATATGGATTTGAACAAGAAGCTGCTTAATGCAGTTTTTCTTTTGATATAATTGTGTTATACTCATGATAGTAAGGAGAGATTTTATGAAAATAGCTATAGCCAGTGATCATCGTGGAGTAGAATATAAAAAGGAAATAATAAAGTATTTAGAAGAGAAAAACTATATAGTAATAGATTGTAGTACTCAAAATACAGAGACAGATGATTATCCTGACTTTGCTTTTAAGGTATGTGAAAAAATTGTAGCAAAAGAAGCAGAGGTTGGTATTTTAGTTTGTAGAACAGGGATAGGAATGTCAATTGCAGCTAACAAAGTAAAAGGCATTAGATGTGCTAAGATAAATTCTTTGGAAGATGCCATTTTAAGTAGAAATGATAATGGTGCTAATGTTATGACTTTTAATTATATGGATGGAATTCCTAATATTAAAAAATATATAGATGCATTTCTTACCGCTGACGTTATCAATGATGAAAGACATAGACGAAGAGTAGATAAAATAACGAGGTATGAGAATGAGTGCTAAATTTTTTGTATATTTATTTGTAACATTTATAGTGATTTGGGCCATGGATTCTGTTAATATTAATGCCATTTTTAAAAAAAATAAAATAATGCAAGCAAGAGTTTTTTACTTTTTATTAGGTGTTGCATTAATTTACTTAATTACTAATTTTATTATAGATTTTTTTGAATATTCAAAAATTGTTTAAAAAAGGTATAATTACCTCATTTCAGTACAAACTTTTAATGAGGTGAAATTATGAAGAGAAAGTTGAAGTTAAAACCCTATGTTTTACCAAGTGTTTATATTATTTTAGTAGTAGGTCTTACTATAGGAATTTATTATGCAGCAAAAGATATGAAAAAAACAAAAACAATTCCTAATTACAACTATGTTTCTAGTATTATTTTAAATAAAGATATACCAGTTATTAACGAAACTACTAGAATTATTAAACCATTTACAAGTGAGACGGTACAAATAGGTAAATATTATTATGACTATAAAGGAGAAGCAGAAGGTCAAGAAAAGTCTCTTACTAGACATGATAATACTTATATTCAGAATTCAGGATTAGATTATACAGCAGGAGAAGTTTTTGATGTTGTGACAGTATTAAATGGAACAGTTACAAAAGTAACAGAGGATGACTTATTAGGTAAAACCGTTGAAGTGAAACATGATAATGACTATATTACAGTATATCAAAGCTTATCAGAAGTCAGTGTAAAAAAAGGTGATGTTGTAACACAGGGACAGATAATTGGAAAGAGTGGAACAAATGAGATTGATAAAGATTTAGGCAATCATTTACATTTTGAGATGTATTTAAATGGTGCAATCGTAAATCCAGCTGATTATATTGATAAAGATATCAATTCAAAAGAAGAATAATCTTCTTTTTTTCATATTTTTAATTATCCTTTTATATACTTTACTAGAAAGAAGGTATATATGGAGGATAAAATAAAATTAAGGACATTGCAAGAAGCCAAACTAATAATAGAATCCAATTATACGTTAAGAGAATTAGAAAAAAAATTAAATATTGGAAAAAGTACAATTCATAAAGATATGCATATTCGTTTAAAAATAATTGATTCACAATTATATGATAAAGTTCAAAAGGTTTTTCATGAGCATATTAATGTAAGGCATTTAAAAGGAGGAGAATCTACGAAAAAAAAGTATCAAAATATTAAAAAAATAAAATAAAATCACGTTTTTATGGTAAAATAATAATGTTTAGGAAAAGGAAGTGATAAAGTGTTAGCAAAAGATATTGGAATAGATTTGGGGACGGCTAATGTATTAATTTATATTAAAGGGCAAGGGATAGTACTTAATGAACCAAGTATAGTAGCCATTGATACTGATAGTAAAAAGGTGATAGCTGTTGGAACAGAAGCAAACGAAATGTTAGGAAGAACACCTGGTAAAGTAAAGGCAATTAAACCAATGAAAGATGGTGTGATTGCTGATTTTGAAATCACTGAAATTATGCTAAATACCTTTATCAAAAAAATAAAAGCGAGATCTCTATTTTCTAGGCCACGAATTTTAATATGTTGTCCTACCAATGTAACACCAGTTGAGAAAAATGCAATAAAAGAAGCAGCAGAGAGAACAGGTGCACGTAAGGTCTATATCGAAGAAGAGCCTAAAGTAGCCGCAGTAGGAGCAGGAATGGATATTTCGAAGCCAAGTGCTAATATGGTAATAGATATTGGTGGAGGAACGACAGATATCGCTATTTTATCATTAGATGATATTGTGAATTCAATTTCAGTACGTGTGGCGGGAAATGTATTTGATCAAGATATTATTAAATTTATAAAGGAAAAATATAAATTATTAATTGGGGATAGAACAGCAGAAGATATTAAGATTAATTTTGCTAATATTTGTGACCCCAAGGAAGAAGAAACGATGGAAGTAAGAGGAAGAAACTTAATTACAGGATTGCCTCATACCATAACAATAAAGCAGCCAGAAATTGAAGAAGCATTACATGATAGTATTTATGAAATCATAAAGGCTACAACTAATGTATTAGAACAAACACCACCAGAGTTATCAGCTGATATTGTGGATAAAGGTATTATCTTAACAGGCGGTGGTGCTATGTTACAAGGTCTACCAGAATTATTGACAAAAGAGTTAGAAGTTCCAGTCTTTATAGCAGACACTCCACTAACTTGCGTAGTAGAGGGAACTGGTGTTTTATTAGAAAATATAGGAAGATTAGAAGATAATTAATGAATAAGACATAGAATTTTTTATAAATTCTATATTTTTTTTGCAAATTTAGTATAGTGATTGCCAATTATTAAAATATTGTTTATAATTTAAGTAGAAATGAGGTAGAGTGATGAGCCATGATATACTAAGTGCATGTAAGATTGTTTTTGTAACATTTATATTTGCAACGGCAATAATGCCTCTTATGAAAAAAATTGCTATACACATTAATGCTCTTGATCGTCCAAGAAGTGATGAAGGAAATCGCCATATTCATAAAAAAACAATTCCCAAATTGGGTGCTGTAGGTATTTTTTTAGGTTTTTTATTTGGTTATATGCTTTTCGGAGACCAAAGTTTGCAGATGAATTCTATTTTAATTGGTAGTTTTATTATTGTATTAGTAGGAATTGTAGATGATATTAAATCGATAAGAGCTTCCTATAAATTTTTAGGACAGTTTATTGCCTCATCTGTAATTGTCTTTTATGGTGGTATTTTATTAGATAATGTTACAGCTTTAGGATTTTCAATAGACTTTGGTATTTGGGCATATCCATTGACACTATTATTTATTATAGCTTGTTGTAATATTATCAACTTAATAGATGGTCTAGATGGTCTGAGTGGGGGAATTTGCTGTATCTTTTATCTTACAATTGGCATAATTGGCTTTTATCAATCGAGAACAGGTAGTCTTGTTATGATTTTAACTTTTATTATGTTAGGATCTACCTTAGGATTTTTGGTTCATAATTTTTATCCCGCAAGTATTTTTGCAGGAGATTGTACCCAATTTGAAGGTTTTATTATTGCAATTATTTCCTTATTAGAATTCAAGGGACCTGCCCTTACATCGTTCTTTGTTCCTTTATTAATATTAGCTATCCCTATTTTGGATACAGCATTTGCAATTGTTAGAAGAGTATTAAAACGGCAACCGATTTTTGCGCCTGATAAACAACACTTACATCATCAATTATTAGGAATGAACTTTTCTCAAAGAACAACTGTATTAATTATATACTGTATTAATTTATTATTTGCAGCAGCATCTATTCTATATCAGTTAAAGGACCCTGTTATTGGTAAGGCAATTTATATTATATTAGTATTTATTGTATTTTGGTTTGTATTTCATACAACAATCATTTCTGATAAGAGTCCTAAATTAACGAAAAAAGTCAAGGATAGATTCTATGTAAAAAGAGTTAAAAAGAGAAAAGCAAGTCTAAAGAAATAGAGTTGCTTTTTTGTTAATCATTTTTCGACAAATGGAAAAATATGGTAAAATAGAGAAGTGTTAAATAAAGAGGTGTTGGCAGAGTGTTAAACTTTATTGTTTGTGAAGATAATCATCAATTTTCAAGAATATTATCAACTACGATTGATAATTTTATGATGAATTATGAAATTGAATATAAGATACATCCATTTTTGGGTTATGATAAAGAATTTCAAAAAATAGTAGCATCAGAAATAGGTTTTAAAGTATATTTTTTGGATTTAGTAACAAATGAAGGTTCTGGTTTAGATGCTGCAAGAATTATTAGAGAAAAATTTGACGACTGGGTATCTATTATTATTATTATAACCTCTCATGAAGAGTATAGATATGAGGCGCTGGGAACAAGGCTTGCCTTGTTTGATTTTATAAACAAGCTGAATGGTTGTGAAAATGTAATTAGGCAGGATTTAGGTAGAGTAATGAATAATTATGATAAAAGAGAGAAAAGTCTGTCTTATGAATATAATTATATTTGTCATAAAATAGAGTTTCGTCATATCATTAGGATTGAAAAGGAGCAAGATAGTAAAAGATGTATTATACATACTACTTATGGCGAACGAACAATCTCTGGTAGTCTAAATAATGTATTAAAACTATTAGATAAAAGATTTATGAAAATCCATCGTAGCTTAATTATAAATATTGACCAAATAGAAACTTTTGATATGGCAAAAAATAAGTTGACATTTAAAGATGGGAACTATACTCATTTAATTGCTAGAGATAAAAAGAAGGAGTTGATGATACGTGTTAGAACTAATAAGTAAAATATTTAGTACTATATTATTAACGATAGCAGAATTTTATATTGTAAAAAGATATTTGGAAATCGATGATAAATTATTAAAAGTTAAAAATTTACTGCTGCTAGTTATTGTAACATCAGTTGTATTGACCTTTAAATTAGAATATCAGCTAGAAACAACATTAATTAATTTCTTAATAATGATAATTGTTTTCAAATTAATATTTAATAAATCTTTACCTAAAACAATTGTGGCAGTAGGATTTTTTCTAGTAGAAATGTTATTTGCTGATATTATAAATACAACGATATTAATGTCATTTTTTACATTAGAACAATTACGAGGTTTATGGTATGTAATACTGCTATCTAATATTGATGTGATTGTTTTAATTTTATTAATAAATCGTATTAAACCATTATCAAATACGGTAAAAAAGATTGTATTAGATACAAGAGAAAAAGGACTAGGTTCATTTATTTTATTCTGTGTTTTAACAGTCATAATAATTGTAGTACTATTTCATAATGTAACTAAAATGTTTGGATGGAATTCTGACTATATTATTAATTTTGCAATTATGATAACCTTTTTTTGTTTAGTAGTTTTATTTATAATAGAAAAAAGTAATTATGAAAAACTACAAGGAAAATATGACTATCTATTTGATTATGTTCAAAGTTTTGAAGATAAAATAGAGGAAGATCAATTGAACAGACATGAATATAAAAATCAATTAGCAGTATTACAAAATTTAGTAAAAAATAAAGAAGCAAAAAGAATAATAAGTGAGATGATTAATATAAGTAGCAAGGTAGATAGCGAGTGTTTTGAAAAATTAAGATATTTACCTAAAGGAGGAATAAAGGGATTAATTTATTATAAAATGATAGTTTCTTATAATAAAAATGTTAATCTAGCAATAGATATAAGTAAAGATGTAACAAAAAGTTTATCAAAATTGAATGAAACGCAAAGAAAAGTATTGACTAAATTAATAGGAATATTTTTTGATAATGCAATAGAAGCAGCAGAAAAGACAAGAAAGAAATTAGTAAATATTGAAATTTATAAAATAGATAATAGATTAAATTTTGTTTTTACAAATAATTATGCTAAAAAAGATATTAAAAGTATTAGAAATCAGCATAGAGGTTATAGTACAAAGGGTGAAGGAAGAGGTAATGGAATATATTTTGCAACAAAAATAATTAAGAAAAATCCATGGGTATCTGGAGAAAGGATTATAATGGAGAATTTTTATATCCAAAAAATAATAGTAAATAATAAAGTAAAATAGTATTTACAGGATATTAAAAAGCACAAACTAAAATAATTTAATTTGTGCTTTTCTTTATTGTAATTTCAACCGCACCACTTTATTTATATTTTAATTCTATATC
>CAJUHO010000002.1 GCA_910586195.1 uncultured Bacilli bacterium | reverse complement strand
CAATCAAAAAGCGGTATATTCTTTTTGAGTATACCACTTTGTCAACAGCCTGAGATGAGACTCTAGTCTCATTTTTCTTTGCTAAACATGAAATAATCATACTTGTTTTATTGTTATTTCCGTCTTTCCACCCATATAAGATCTTAAAGCTTCCGGAATTTTAACACTACCATCCTCTTGAACATTATTTTCCAAAAATGCAATCAATCCCCTAGGAGTAGCAAGTACTGTATTATTCAAAGTATGCAAATAATAGCTTCCATTTTCGCCCTTAGCACGAATACCCAATCTTCTTGCTTGTGCATCTCCTAAAGTGGAACAAGAACCTACCTCAAAATACTTCTTCTGTCTTGGACTCCATGCCTCTACATCACATGACTTTACTTTTAAATCAGCAAGATCTCCAGAACAACACTCAAGAGTTCGAACAGGAATATCTAAACTCCTGAAAAATTCTACTGTATAAGACCACATTTTATGATACCATTCCATAGAATCTTCAGGCTCACAAATAACTACCATTTCTTGCTTTTCAAACTGATGAACCCGATAAAGTCCTCGTTCCTCTATTCCATGGGCACCAACTTCCTTTCTAAAACAAGGAGAATAAGAAGTTAATGTAAGTGGAAGAGATTCCTTCTTTAAAAGTTGATCACGAAATTTACCAATCATAGAGTGTTCACTCGTACCAATCAAGAATAAGTCTTCTCCCTCAATTTTATACATCATAGCATCCATTTCTTCAAAACTCATAACACCAGTAACAACATCACTACGAATCATGAATGGTGGCAAACAATAGGTAAATCCCTTATCAATCATAAAATCTCTTGCATAAGAAAGCATCGCAGAATGAAGCCTTGCTACATCTCCCATTAAATAATAAAAACCATTTCCAGAAGTACGTCCTGCTGACTCTTTATCAATACCATTTAAACTTGCAATAATATCTGCATGATAAGGAACTTCAAAACTCGGAACACTGGCTTCTCCAAATCTTTCATTTTCTACATTTTCATTATCATCTTTTCCAATAGGAACACTAGCATCCATAATATTTGGTATGACCATCATACGATTCTTTATTTCTTCATTTAAATGTTCCTCTTCTTTCTCAATCTCTGTTAGTTTTTCGTTTATTTCTACTACTTCTTGCTTAATCTTTTCAGCTTCTTCTCTTTTTCCATCACGCATTAGCCCACCAATTTCAGCACTCAATTGATTTCTTTTACCTCGAAGTGTATCTCCATCTTGTTTGATTTCGCGAACTTTTCTATCTAAAGTTTCCACCTCATCCACTAATACAAGTTTCTTATCCTGAAACTTCTTTCTAATATTTTCCTTTACCAATTCCTTATTTTCTCTAATCAAATTAATATCTATCATATCTTCTCTTCCATCCTTTCCAAGTATTAATACTACTAATATATTTCCAAAAAATGCACAAAAAGGATGTGTACAAGGAGCGAAAATTCGCGGTACCATCCTTTTTTTTCTTAATTTGATAACGGCATTACCGGAAGTATAACTTCATCTATAGAGTAGATAAATAAGGGCTAATTATCGTTTTCACCATCCACGATATCTCTAAAAAAAGCAAAACTTATTATAATCTCTAATCAATGATTTGTTATTATTATAAACAAAAAACTTTAATTTTACAAGCTCATTTAAAAAAGAATTAACAAAATCCAGATTGAATTCTATGCCCAGTTGAAGCTTTATATACTCCCAAACTATTTCATACCCATCCTATATGGTGTTACAATAGAGGTGAAACATCTCAAAATAAGATTAAGGAATTACATCCAATGGGTGAATTTTGTCTAAATGAAAATATATTAACTACACATTGTATTTTTTGGAAGCTAACTTTTTACTCGAATTCATTCTACTTTCTACATCTTTTCTAAGGGAGAATATGGCATATATATTGATAATCGCCTCAAATGCAACCAATATATCGACAAAAGCCCATAATGTTGTAGAAGAAATCATGCATCCCAAAAATAGTATCATTACTGTTGAACATTTTAAATATAGAAGATACCTTTTCGGTATATTCGTAAAAAAATATTTTAAAGATGACTCTCCATCATAATAACCTGTTAATATGGTTGAAAAAGAAAATAATATAATGGATAGAAAAACTAAATAATTACCTATATCATTTAAATGATACGAAAAAGCAAATTGTGTAATTTCTATTCCATTTACATCTGTTAATACTAAACTTTTGTATGGTGAAGTTAATATTATTATAGCAGTTGATGTACATATTAATAAAGTTGTAATATAGACTCCAATCATTTGAAGATATCCTTGTGAGAGAGAATCTTTAGTTTCTACAGAAGACGATGCAATAGCACCTGTTCCAAGTCCTGCCTCATTAGAAAATATTCCTCTTTGTATCCCTATTATTATAGTACCTAAAACTCCTCCTGTAAACGATTGAAAATGGAATGCTTCTTGAACTATACTTTCAAGTATAAAAGGAATCGTGCCAATATTCGTAATACATATATATACTGCAATTGATACATATCCGACTGTCATAAATGGTACTATTTTACCAGCAACATTTGCAATCCTTTTAATCCCACCAAATATTATAAATGATGTTGTAACGGAAATTATAATTCCTACTACAGCTGGAGGAACTGTTACTATTTCATTTATTGATTTCGTGATTGTATTAGACTGAATACTCAAAAAACCACCAACATAACTAAAAATAACAATAATTGCATAAAGACCACCTAGAAACTTATTATTTAATCCCTTTTTCATATAATAACTAGGTCCACCCTTATAAATATGATTCTCATCTTTCTCTTTATAAATAATTCCCAGAACAGTTTCCACAAAACTATTAGATGCACCAATGAAAGCAGTCACCCACATCCAAAATATAGCTCCCAAACCGCCTAAATGTATTGCAAGTGCTACACCCGCAATACTACCTACCCCAATACGTCCTGCTAAAACCATCATTAAAGTTTGATATGGTTTAATACCTTTAGAATTTTTATCACTAAACAAACTTTTGTACATTTTCCCTAATCTAAATTGTACTCCCCTTAAAGAAAAAGAAAAATATAGACCCGAAAAAATAATCAAAGCACTTGCAATTAACCATATAAAATTATTTATATTATCTAACATAGTATCACCAAATACATTTTATTGCATATAATTGTCTTTTCTTGTTGGATTATATTAAAAATAGAATTTATTAAATTTAATATAATTTTTTATCGTTAAAAACAAAAATTGAGCCAGCTTTCGCTGACTCTTCAGGGGGTTCGGTTGAATATACTCTCACACTTTAGTTCGTGAGAGATATCGGCGTGACATACATCACGCATCTTAATCATAAGATATATTTTGAAAAAAGTCAATCCACTAATCAAAACTTTTTTTAAATTTGACAATTAACATACAAAAATAATATTCTAATTCATTAATACACCAGAAATTAAACTTTGTTTTAACTCTGAACTATTAGACTCTTCATCATTCAAATATTCTTCCGAATCTTTTTTTGCTTGTAACAAAATTTTATAATCTTGCCTCAAATTCGCCATTCGAAATGTCATATCACCACTTTGCTTAGTCCCAAATAAATCGCCATGGCCACGCAATTTAAAATCTTCCTCACTAATGACAAAACCATCTTGAATACTTTCCATTATCTTCAATCTTTTCGTATCACTATCGCTTACTAAAATACATTGCGATTTAGCACTTCCTCTGCCTACCCTTCCACGTAACTGATGAAGAGTAGAAAGACCGAAACGGTTAGCATCAAAAATAACCATAGTAGTTGCATTTGGTACATCGACACCTACTTCAATTACCGTAGTAGAAATTAATATTTGTATCTTATTTTGTAAAAATTCTTGCATAATTAAATCTTTTGCCGCTGTTGCCATTTTCCCATGAATAATATCAATATTATATTTGTCCTTAAATGCAAGTAGCATCTGATCTTTTAAATGACAAACAGACTTTAGGTCACCTGAATTTTCATTATCCTCAATCAATGGCGCAATAACATAAATTTGATGATTCTGTTTTAATTCCTCATACATCATAGATAAAACATCTTTAATTTCATCATTTGTTTTAATACAAGTAGTAATCGGTTTTCTTCCCTTTGGACGCTCCTTAATAATAGTCACATCCATATCACCATAAATTGTTAATGCATACGTTCTAGGAATGGGAGTTGCACTCATATACAAAATATCTGGCATATACCCCTTATTTTGCAAATTAGTTCGTTGATTTACACCAAATCGATGTTGCTCGTCAGTAATTACCAATCCTAAATTATAATATTCTACTTCATCTTGAATTAAAGCATGTGTTCCTATGATAAAATCAATAGTACCATTTTTTAAATCTTCATAAATTTGCTGTTTCTCCTTCTTTGGAGTAGAACCCGTCAAAAGTTCTAGACGTAAAGAGGAGTCTTTTAACAATTCTTTCAAATTATGATAATGTTGCGTTGCTAAAATTTCAGTTGGTGCCATTAAAGCTGACTGATATCCGGATAAAACATTAGCATACATAGCAATAAAAGAAACTATTGTCTTTCCGCTCCCCACATCTCCTTGTAAAAGACGATTCATTCGATGACTCGCTTCCAAATCTAGAATAATCTCTTCCGTTGCCTTTTTTTGATCTCCTGTTAATTCAAAAGGAAGATTTTCTATAAATCTTTGAATTTTATCATGGGGAATATTATGACTCAATCCCTTATTATTCACCTTATTTTGACGCCTTAAATAATTTATTTTAAACATAAAAGCAAATAACTCTTCATACTTTAACCTATTAATCGCCTCATCCAACTTCTCCATACTAGGAGGATTATGAACTATATTTAATGCCGTTCTTTTATTCACAAAACCATACTTCTCCATATAAAGATTGGGAATATAATCTACAATTTCACGGCCATACATTAAAATAGCCATATTAATATAAGTACTTAAATTTTTATTACTAAGTCCATTAGTACAATGATAGACTGGCTCAATTCTCTCTTTATTCGAAAGAATTCCCATTTTAATCTCAGATGCCGTTATTACATTCTTTTTTTTATCATACTTACCAATTACAGTAATACCAGTTCCAACCTGCAACTGACTTTTTAAAAATGCCCGATTAAAGATAGAAACACCTACCACACCACTTGGCGTCACAAAACGAAAATTCATTTTATTAAGCCCCGCTTTAAATCTCATTAAAATAGGAACACTTTCCACTTTGCCATCTATAATAATATGATCTTCATCTTCTACTTCCTGCAATGAATCTCGCTTTAAAATATCATATCGAAACGGATAATGAGTAACTAAATCTTCTATTGTATAAATATTAATTTTATTTAATAAAGAAAGAGATTTAGGTCCTATACCTTTTACATCTTTTATCTCAGCCATACTACCACTTCCTTACCGCGTTTATTATAGCATAATTTCCAATATTTTTAAATAAAATAAACTGTATTTTTCGTAAGATTCCCCAAACTTTATCATATAAAAAAAGAAAGAAGAAAAAATTTGAATTTTTTGTGTTTTTTTGTTGACAAATGATGATGAAGCGGTTATTATAGTAATCACCAATTCGGATTAGGCGAATTGGTCGCTAGTATCACACTAGCCAACCCCTTTTTATTCTTTTTTGAGACTGCCCTCAGGGGGTGCAGTCTCTTTTTTGTTGAAAAAGAAGATTTAGTTTCCACCAAATCTTCTTTTTCTATTGTTAAATTCAACTATCGCCTTATCAAACTCTTGTTCATTAAAATCAGGAAAATAAGTAGAAGGAAAATAGTACTCCGCATAAGATGCCTGATAAATCATAAAATTACTACTTCTCATTTCACCACTTGTACGAATAATAAAATCAAGTGGTGGCAAATTTTGATAAAGATTTTCTTCTATAACCTTTTTATCAATATCTTCAACTGAAAGTTTTTTGGATAATACAAGTTCTGTAATCTTTTTTGTCATATCCAAAATCTCATATTGTCCACCATAATTTATACAAATGTTTAAAGTACTCTTATTAGCATCTTTCGTTTTTAAAGCCAACTCTTGCATTGCTTTAAAAACATTATCTGGTAAATTCTCACGTCTTCCCGAAAATACAACCTTAACTCCAAGTTCCAATAAGACATCTAATTCTTTATGAAATAATTTCACAAATAGATCCATTAAAAACGATACCTCTTTTGCGTCCCTTTTAAAATTTTCAGTAGAGAATGCATAAAGACTAACATAGGAAACTCCTTTTTCATAAATATAGAAAAGTAGTTTTTTTAAATTATCCGCACCCGCTTTATGTCCCGCACTTCGTGGAAGTCCTCTCTCTGTTGCCCATCTACCATTTCCATCCATAATAATTCCTAAATGATTTGGCAACTGCAACTGATCATAATCCATAAAATATCCCTCCTTTACTAATACAAGAATATCATAAAATACAATATGATAAAATGTTTATTTAAAATAATAAACATTTCCCTGTAAAAATTAAAAATTTCATATTTTATAGACGTATATTATCCGTTAATTTCTGCTACTTTCATATAATAAACAAAAAGAAAGGAGTAGATTATGAAATATATAAAAGAACAAATAAAATTAATTAAAGAAAAGGATCCCTCTATAAAAAGTAACTTAGAGGTTTTACTATATCCATCCTTTAAAGCACTACTTTATCATAAGATATCCCATTATCTTTATGTTAAAAAAAGATACTTTCTCGCTAGATATTTTTGTGAAAGAGCAAAAAGAAAAACTGGAATCGAAATTCATCCTGCTGCTGTTATTGGAAAAGGTCTATTTATAGATCATGGAATTGGAGTCATAATTGGTGAGACAGTAACAATTGGAAATGATGTACTTATCTATCACGACGTTACTTTAGGAGCTACTGGAAAAGAAACTACAAAAAAACGACATCCTACAATCGGCAATCACGTAATTATTGGTAGTGGTGCTAAAATACTTGGTAACATTACAATCGGTAATCATGTAAAGATTGGTGCTAATGCCATAATTCTTGAAGATGTTCCAGATGGCGTAACTGTCGTTGGAATTCCTGGTAAAATAGTTAAAAAAAGTTCTAATTAATAAACATTCCTACTACCTTACCAATGAAATTTAATATCAAGGTGAATAATTATAATGTATAATAACCTTGGGTGATACTATGTCAAATAACAAATTAAAAAATATTTCCAACAAAGAGTTAAATATTAAACATATAAAAATAACCAATATAGATAAAGTAGATGACTATTTATTTATAGCACTAGATATAAACCAAAAAATATTAACTAATGGTATAAATTCATATGACGTTTCTGAGTATAATCATTTACTAAATATATTTCATATGGGAGATAAATTTTGTGCAGTAATGAAGAAGAGTTACTCAATATGTCTTGTAGACTTAAAAACTATGGAAGTATTATTTGAAGATAAATATGCTTATCATATAAGTAAGCAGGATAATAGAACATTAAATATCATTATGGAAGTTGGTTGTGGAAACAATACTATCTATGATATTGAAACAAAAAAATATTTACCTGCACCAGATAATTACAAATTTGAAAACTCATTAGGAAATAATTTATATGTATTTAGAGAACAAAATGACTCTGATAAAAACTTTTATAATCATAAAAGATGTATAATAAATGCTGATGGTATAATTCTTTTAAAAGATATTAATGGTTGGATAGAATCAAAAAACAATCATCTAATCATTTTAAAGAAAAATGAATTATGTATTGCAAAAGTTAATGAAGATTCCACATTAGACATAAAAAACATTGAACAAAATGAAAATTTTATTGCACCACCAAAATATCATAATGGAATGATAATTATAATGGAAAAAGGAGTTATAAAAATTTATACTCTCGACCTGGAATTAATAAATGAATTTTTTATAGATAAATTAAATACCATTATTGATTATGAAGTCATTTCAAATATCTTAAAACTTTACCTACCACATACAATAAATGGAGAACAATTAGGCAAAAATCTATTTATTAACTTAAATACAGGAAAATCAATCTCACATCTTCATATTGAAAGTTATCCATACTGGACACCCAAAACCTATATAGGACAGGATAACATTAATTCAGAAATAACTGATTACCACTTTTATAATACAGATTTTGAGCCAATTATAAAAGTATCTGCTAATTCCTATAAAAGTATCGAAAGCAATAAAGAGTGCATGTTTGTTATTAGAACATCAGATGGAAAGAATGAACATAAACAATTATTAAATACTGAAAATGGTAGTATAAAAAATATTGACTATGACTATATTCATTTTCATTCCTCATTGCCTTATGGCTATGGCGTAAATCTTTCAACCAAAAAAATGAACTTTTTTGATGAAACATTAAATATTATAATTCCCGACTTTGATTATAAAAAGTTTAATATGAACTATTTTTACGATAGCTTTGATTATATCATTATAAATAAGTATATCTGCATTTATACTCATTTTATAGATGATTATGGAAAAAATAAATGTAGGACAATTGTTCAAAAAGAGGATGGTGAAGTAATAATAGATTCTACTCAACATAAATGCTATGCAATTGGAAGTTTTATTCAAATTATCTATAATGGAGAAAGTAAATTTTTAAATACTATTACTGATGAATTAGGAACTTTAGAAATAGCTACTACACTTGATGAATCTGGAAAAATAGACTTGAAAAAAACAAATAATATCAACAATATCCTATCAGTTAGTAATACACCTTTTTTGGAATTATCATCGAAGGAAAAAGGACAACCATTAAAAGTTAAAAAATTGTTACCCAACCAAAAATAAATGTTTATCTCCATCATTTCAGGCTATTCATCAATAGCCTTTTTATATAGAAAAATAATATATAAAAAATGATATGACTCCCCTTTTCTATTCATAGAAATGGAAACCATATCACTTTGAAATAATTTCTAATTAGCAAAAAATATCTTCGCTATTCCTTATTTTTTTCTAATGATTGATAATATTGAAAACGATTCATAGCATTTTTCTTGTTTTCCTCTAATAAACGTTTATAATTCTTTGTAATAGAACGCAAAGAGCGATAACGATCTTCCCCTGAAATAAATTCAAAATACTTATCAAAATTAGCCTTACTATCTAACTTGAATTCATCTATTTCTGGATTATAATGAAAGATTGGAAAATAACCACTTGATGTCGCATTTTTCTCTTCTTGAAGACTACTCTTCATTCCTTTAATAATGCCTTGTGCAATACATGGAGCATAAGCAATGACAAGAGATGGGCCGTCGTAACTTTCGGCCTCTTGTAATACTTTTACTGCCTGCACAGGATTCGCACCCAAAGAAATCGTTGCCACATAAACATGTGGATAAGTAAGCGCTATTTTAGCCAAATCCTTTTTAGATGTTTGCTTTCCAGAAGAGGCAAATTTAGCAACGGCACCTACCCTTGTAGATTTAGATGCTTGCCCTCCTGTATTAGAATACACTTCTGTATCTAATACTAAAATATTGACATTATCATGATTTGCTAAAACATGATCAATACCATTATAGCCAATATCATAAGCCCAACCATCTCCACCAACCATCCACACAGATCTAGGCTGAATAAAAGATTTTAAGCTTTTCAATTCATCAATCTTAGTATTATCAATAATCTTTTCTAATTCATCTGCTGTATCTTTGTTAATATTTTTAACATAAGCTTTATAAATAGCCTTTTCACTATTTTTTACCTTATCAAGGTTATCTTGAATTAAAGTAATAATCCTTCTTTTTTGTTGCATATCGGCAATTTTCATACCATATCCATATTCTGCATTATCCTCAAATAAGGAATTAGCCCAAGGAACAGAATATGGTGTTGAAGGCGTAGAAGCTCCATAAATAGAAGAACACCCTGTAGCATTCGCAATCATAAGTCTATTACCAAATAGTTGCGTTAAAAGTTTCAAATATGCTGTCTCTCCGCAACCAGCACAAGCACCGCTAAACTCAAACTTAGGGGTCGCAAACTGACTTCCCTTTACAGTGGACTTAGGCACATCCTTTTCACTAACGTCATTTACCAGATATTGAAATTCCTCATTTTTTCCTTCCTGCTCCAACTTTGATTTTTCGGTCATTACGATAGCCTTCTTACCCTTTTTTCCAGGACAAACTTCTTCACATAGAGAACAACCTGTACAGTCTGGAAGACTCGCTGAAATAATAAATTTATAATCTCCCTCTTTTAAATTTGCATCTAATAAAGATTTCCTCATATTTTCTGGTGCATCCATCACCTCATTCTGATTCAATAAAAAGGGACGGATTACAGCGTGGGGACAGACAAGGGAACACAAATTACACTGAATACAAGCCTCTGGAACAAAACATGGTGCAACTTCTGAAATATTTCTTTTCTCTAATCTAGAAAGCCCTGGATTAAAAGTACCATCTGGCTGTGCTAAAAAATTACTAACTGGTAAGGCATCTCCTTCCATGGCATCGATTAAAGCAAAAGCTGTCCTTTTCTCATCTAGTGTAATATCACAATCCACATTGGGAATTTTCATTATTCGTAGTGCATCCACTGCTTCATCTATAGCCTTCACATTCTTGCCAACTAAATCTCCCCCTTTATTGGAAAAACGTATATGAATAGCCTCTTTAATCTGTTTTACTGCAAATTCAAAATTGATTATCTTTCCCAATTTAAATATCAAGGTTTCCATAACAGCACTAATTTTGGATCCCAATCCATTATTAAGAGCAATTCTATTAGCATCTACTATATAAAATTTAATCTTTTTCTTTTGTAGAATTTTCTTATCATAAGCTGTCAACATTTGCCAAACTTCTGTATCACTTTTACTTGTATTCAGCAAAAAGATACCCTTATCCGCTATATAATCTAACATTTTCAACTTCTTTAAATAAGTATCTTTAGTACAAACCACAACAGATGCTTCTTCTACATAATAAGTAGAACGAATTTGTTTTTTACCAAAACGCAAATGAGATGCCGTAATTCCACCACTTTTTTTAGAGTCATATTTAAAATATCCCTGAACATAAGCATTGGTATGAGTACCTGTAATCTTCATTAAATCTTTACAGGCACTAACCATTCCATCACTACCATAACCATAAACCAAAAATTCTGTATATTCCTTTGGCAGATGAAAATTCTTATCATAAGAAATACTCAAATTGGTAACATCATCTTCAATCCCTACTGTAAAGTTTGTATGCACATCCTTACTATCTAGAAAATCATAGACTCCTTTTATCATAGCAGGAGTTGTATTTTTACTAGAAAGTCCGTAACGTCCTCCTACTACCTCTACTTTACTTTCAGCCTCCTTAACTGTTTTCACAACATCTAGATATAATGGTTCTCCACTAGATCCTGCTTCTTTTGTACGATCCAATACAGCAATTTTTTTAACAGATTTTGGAATTACTTTCAAAAAATGTTTAGCACTGAAAGGGCGATATAGATGCACTTCTAACAATCCTATATCCTGCTTTTTTGTTTTTAAATAATCAATTGTCTCCTTAATCGTTTCACAAACAGAACCCATAGCAACAATAATCTTTGTAGCATTTTTACTACCATAATAATTAAACGGAGCATAATCCCTTCCTGTAATTTTATTAATATTACTCATATAGGATGCTACAATATCAGGAAGAGCATCATAATACTTATTTCTTACCTCCGTTGCCTGGAAATAAATGTCCTCATTTTGCGCAGTACCACGAGTAACTGGATGCTGTGGATTTAAAGCCTTATTACGAAACTCTGCTAAAGCTTTCTCATCAATAAGACCACCTACCTTATCCATGTCAATAACATCAATTTTAGAAAGTTCATGACTAGTACGAAAACCATCAAAAAAATGAACAAATGGAATACTACCTTTAATTGCTGCTAAATGTGCAACAGCAGTCAAATCCATTACTTGTTGTACAGAAGAAGAAGCAAGCATTGCCACTCCAGTAGTACGAGCTGCATAAACATCCTGATGATCCCCAAAAATAGATAACGCATGAGTAGCAAGACTACGAGATGCCACATGAATTACACCAGGAAGCATTTCTCCTGCCATTTTATAAAAATTAGGTAACATTAACAATAGCCCTTGACTAGCAGTATAGGTTGTTGTAAGACATCCTGCTTGTAAAGAGCCATGCATCATTCCAGCTGCTCCTGCCTCACTTTGCATCTCTACCACTTTCACTGGCGTACCAAAAAAATTCTTACGCCCTTCATTTGCCCACTTGCCGGTAAATTCTGCCATGGGTGACGCTGGTGTGATTGGATAAATACCTGCCACTTCTGTAAATTGATAAGAGACATGTGCTGCCGCTTCATTTCCATCCATTATTTTCTTCATCATTTCTCACCTCTGTTTTTATCTCTATATTATATATTATATAATAAATTCCAAAATAAGAACAGAACTAATACACGAAAGTAAATAAAAACTGATAGCTTATTTCTATCAGTTTGCATTCTATGACATCACATATTTCTTATATGTCTCCAGAGTAGTATCACGTTGAATTGTAATTCTTGGAATTTTATAAGGATCTGTTTTCATTGTTACCTTCTTCATTCCTCCAATAAATCCCATCGAAAATCCAGCCTTTTTAAGTGCTTCTATCGCATGATCATTATATTCATAAAAAGGAAAACATAAAGCCGTCGTATCAAGCAGTTCCCTAGAAGTCGTCAAATCTTTTACTAACTCATCCATATTCTTACATTTCAAAGGACTCCCCTGACCTCCACTACAAACACCTGGTGTATGTAAATCATGAGTATGAGAGGCTATTTCCAAATAAGGAGAGGCAAACTTTTCCTTTGGATACCATGCAGTAACTAAAAATAAAGTAGCATGAATTTTATATTCTTCTAAAATAGGAATAAAGTTTTCAGCTCTAGCGCCATCATCGATTGTAATTAAAATACTATTTTTAGGAAGTCGAATTTTTTCTGCCATAAATTTTTCTAATTCACGAGTAGTAATCGTAAAATAACGATTTTCTTTCAAATACTGAAATTGCTCACGAATTTGTTCTTCACTATGACATATTACCTCATTACAAGTTACATCCCCATTTAGATAAATAAAATGATAAACCGTAACAGGTACAGAAACAGCTGCTTCCTCTGTTGTATTTGTTACTTGTTTTATTTCCAAAACATCATCCTTCGAAACAGAAAATATTTGATTTAAATATTCTATTTTATAAAAATTATCCTCTTTTTCAAGAATAATACTTTCTAATGACTTATCAAGTATAAGTACTACTTTTCCATTTTCGTATAATGAAAATTTCTCTTTTGTAACGATATTTTCATTAAAGGGAAGATATTCTTTACAGCGAGTATCCGTAACCTTTGCCTTATCTGTTTTTGAAACTGAATCATAAGCTATATAAAAATCACTATTTTCAATAGCAAAATACTTCGTATCAGAGGTTATCTCCTGCGGTTTTAGTAAAAGTTCAAAATCTGGTTTTATAGTTCCAACTTTTATATAATCTTTTTCTCTCTTTTCATAAAGAGCACTCTCTTTTTTTACGATAACATTACTTCCATAATGACTTTTTACTTCTTTTAAATATTCTTGTTCTTTTCTCTTTTCTAAAATAACCTTTTGCTTTTTACTTTCTTGAATATAGAAAAAAGAACCTACAACTCCTAGTATTAAAATAATCAATATAATACTACCGATAATAAGGCTCTTTTTTTTCATATAAATTCCTCACTTTTTTTAATTTTTACTCATCGTCGTAGAACTAGTTGGTACTTTTTTGTTTTTCTTATTCGTTACAATCCAAGCATTTGAAACACTTCTGCCACCATATTCGCCACCTGCACTTGGACGGTTATAAAGTTTTCCATTCACCGCCATAGTAGATGAAGCTCCCCCATCTAGATTAGCAGCATTATAAGCCTTATAACGAAGAAGAATATCTATCACATCATTCATACTAGCACCAATGCTATAACCTGGAAGTCGACCTTCAATTACTAAAAATAGAACAACGCCATCTTTTCTTTGAGCAATAACAGTACGAGGTGCAACTCCCCATCCACCATCACCATGAATCTTAGCAGCTTTCCCATTTACAATTAAAAATGGTCCAAACTCCACAGCATCTTTCATACCTTTTTTTATAGCATCATCAGGTGAAATTGATGTCAAATACATTTTATGTTCATTGGTAAACCCAATAAGACCACCATCGCCTCCAGCATGATTCCAAACGAGTTTTGAATCCTTAATGATAGCACCATATGGTACAGAGCCATTACCCCAACCATCTAGGTCTTCGAAACCACCACCATTAATACCAACCAGACCACCATTATCACGACAAAGTTTTGCAACACTTGCTCCTTGTCTTCCTAAATACTTAGGAGTCGCAAGTTCTACGTCACTTGGATCATAAATGACGGTTAAATATCCCTTATAGCCATCCTCTTCTAAACGGATAATTTTATATACATCATTACCCTCGTCTTTTGTAAAAAGTTCTTTTTCATACTTGGAAGAATAATTTTTATGATCCTTATTACCACCAATAATAATATCATCTAAGTTTACTTCCTCTGATGATTGTTCAATATAGTTTTCACTCATTACCTTCTCAACAGTTGCTGGACTATAAAGCGTATATGCCAAATACTTATGGTTCATAGTAGTCATAGCTGTTGGAATCCAAAAAGTTTTGAAATTAACAATCGGCGTATAAATAATAATCAAAGCCGCTATAACAGCAATATCCAAAAGAATAGTAAAAATGGTAACTTTATGAATCTTCAAATGAAATCGTTTTTTTGTCTTTTTCTTCTCTTTTACTTTACTGGAAGAACTCTTTTTCTCTTCAATAATTTCTATTTTTTCATTTTTCATCTTATCTACTCCATAACATAAGGACTCTCTAAACTTCCTTCTCCTGACTTAATCAAATTTTTATCTATACAAACAGTAGGAATTACTTTTCGTACTTCTGTTACTTTCTCTTCTTCTAAAACACCATCTTTATTATATACCCAAGCCATAGAAGAAGCAGTACTATTAATTAAGTAATAATCTGTTAAATTCATATTATTATTCCAATCATATAAACTTAAAAGTCCAACTTTATTATTAATTAATTCACTATATTGATTCAAATAATTTCCGTCTTCCCCAACCATAATTTCTCCAATAGGAAGACTACATTCTGAAAGATACGATTGATACGATAAGGAATTATAAAAAGTTCGATTTAAATAGTATGCAATATTATAACGATTAAGCGGATTATATAAAGCAGTCTTATTACCAAACGCTTTTTCTAAATATTCATCCCCTACTTTCAAATAATCATTCAAAGAAAGTCTTAACATGTTTTCTCTTTCTTCATAAATCCTATAAGTATCATCACCAAGTTTCACATATTTACCAATATTATTAGTATATTCTTCCTGATTGATAATATACGGATTCTGTGCTGTACCAGTACCACTAACTATTTTTATATTCGGCTTCAAAGTCATAACAACGCGAACACCATACCCCTGATAAACTGTCGCCTCTTCTACACTACCTTCATCAGAAATATACAAATTATCATCTGTCTCATTTTTTCCTATTAGCCAACTATGCTGATGATTATATAAGTAGCCTTTTTGTCCATAGGAAGCAATATAATCATCCAATGTTAAAAGTGAAAAATAGGTTTGTTCTTTTGTATCACACTTAACAGAATTTTCATGAAGTATTCCCTCACACCACTCAGTTTTTGCTAAAAGAGCAGTCTCTCCAGGGATTGTTTTCTGATAAATTCCAGAATTAGGATTTTCTCCTGTACTAAGCCATGTATAGATATTAGAACTCTGATAATTACTATTCTCTCCCCAATTTAAAATCGCCTCATTATTATTTGACACAATCTTTACGGAGTTATCTTCATTAATTTTCATAATTCGATATAAACGATTAGCAAACAAAACATAATTCTGCTCTGTTTTTCCTTTGAAAATATATCCATCTTTTTCCTGATGAAGACCATCTGTCTCTTTTGTAATTTGACTATTTTTTAAAACCGCAGTCTTTAAAGTCTCTTCCTCACTCTTCATCTTTACATTTTGTTTACTATAATAATACAAGGAACGTCCGCCAAAATAAATTCCTAAAATAATAACAACTAAAAAACTAACAAAATTAAATATAAATTCTGGACGCTTCATTGGTAATGATAACTTTGACTTTTTCTTATTTTTATCTTTTAATTTATTTGTTTTCTTCATACTAACATACCCTTAACTTCTTTCCATTTTTGATTATAACAAATCCATTTATAGCTTTCAAGTAAATATCAATGTAATATCAAGAAAAAACATATCCTAATTTTTTCTTAATTAACAATTCATTTTTCAACTACAATCCAAAAACTAGGCATAGCACGAAGACCATCTTTTCCGCCACCGACAGGTCGATTAATGAATCTATTTTCTACTAACAATTCAGAGGAACTTCCACCATCCATATTAGCAGCATTAAAGGCGCCGTACCTTTTCATAATTTCTGCTAAATCATTCATTGTTGCACCAACACTTGTTGGAATCCGCCCATTTATCACTAAAAATAAAACAATGCCATCTTTTCTTTGACCAATAGCACTTCTAGGGGCACGTCCAAAACCACCATTTCCAAGAAAAATACTACTCTTCCCATTTACTAACAAAAAGGGACCAAACTCTACGGCATCAACTATTCCTAAATCAACAGCCTCTTCCGCTGTAATTTTTCCAAGAAAAAGTTTATGTTCTTTCGTAAAACCTACGATTCCACCACCAGTATTAGCAGATGAGTACTGACTAATAATTTTTCCATTTTGAATAATACTGCCATGAGCAATAGCACCATTTCCATTCCAATCATAATCCAAAAATCCCGAAGCATTCATGGCAACTACTGCCCTTTCCTTTTTCACAACATCTGTAATAAACTCCCCTTTTTCACCTAAGTGTTTAGAAACTGCTAGTCTTACTTTACTAGCATCATAAATAGCCACCAATTTTCCATGATAACCATTTCCATTTACAGAAATAACCTTATAAAGTGCATCCTTATCATGTTCTACAATTTCCTTATCCCATTTACTATAAAAATTAGAAGAAGTCTTCATACTAATAAGATTCAAGTCGCTAATCTCTGAAACTTCAATAGTTCGATTAGTAAAAAGAATATCCTGTATGGTTTTATTATCATACAGCATAGTAGCTAAATAACGATGATTTTTTGTATTCATTGCCGATGTAATCCACAAAATACGTACCTCTTCTATTGGACCATAAAAAAGAAAAAAGAAACACAAGCATCCCGTCAAAATAACTATATTAAAAATTAATATTATTTTCTCCTTCATAATACTCTACTTTTCTGGTTTGTTTCCTTAACAATATAAATAGGTCGTTTTTTTGACTCCAAATAAGTTTTAGAAAGATAGGCACCAATAATGCCAGTACAGAAAAGTTGTACACCACTCAAAAAAAACATGATACAAACCATAGAGGGCCACCCACCAACAGGGTCTCCAAAACATATTGTCTTAGTAATAATAACTAAAATAGCGATAAAGCTTCCTAAACAAAATAATACTCCTAAGATAGCGGCAATATTTAGGGGAACTGTACTAAAAGCAATAATTCCATCCATTGCATATAGTAACAACTTCCAAATATTCCATTTTGTCTCTCCTGCCACACGTTTGACGTTTTCATATTCTAACCATTTAGTTTCAAATCCAACAAAGCCAAAAATTCCTTTAGAATATCGATTATATTCTGGCATTGCTAAAATAGCATCTACCATCTGCCTTGTCATAAGTCGAAAATCTCTTGCCCCATCTACCATTTCTACTTTACTTAGTTTATTAATAATTTTATAAAAGCATCTTGCAAGAAAACTACGAATAGGAGGTTCTCCAGTCCTTGTTACACGTCTTGTTCCCACACAGTCATATTCCTTCTGCTCTAATATCTCAAACATTTCAGGTAAAAGTTTCGGAGGATCTTGTAAATCAGCATCCATTACAGCAACATAGTCTCCATTAGCCGCTTTAAAGCCTGCAAGCATAGCCGCCTCTTTTCCAAAGTTTCTAGAAAAAGAAAGATAAATTACATTTTTATTTTCAGAAGATAGCTTTCTCATTTTTTGTAATGTCTTATCATTACTACCATCATTTACTAAAATATATTCTACCTCTACCTTTTTCTTAATCTCTTCCATAACCTTTGAAGTTTCTCTATAAAAAAGTTCTAAAGACTCTTCTTCATTATAACATGGAACTACAATCGAAATTTTTTTCATAAACATTACTTCCCTCTATTTAAAAATCGAATAAAACCAAAACTAAATAATAAACTAATAAAACTTACAATCCAGATGGACAAATAAATATTTATACGAACCTTCTCTATGAACAAGTACAACGTTATCATTTCTATAAAAAAGATAAACACTTTTGTCAATATATAATTTTTTCTTTGATATATAATATCAATTATAAAATGAAAGGCAACCTCCAGCAAAAAAACAGAAAAAGTGGAGGACATCATACTAAAATACCATGGAATATTTTGTGATAGGAAAAAGGAAAATATCAAAATATAAAAAAGTGTTAAAAAAATACCACGGTATCCATTACTTACAAAAAACCTAACATGATTCCACCAACTAGTATGATGTGTAGTCTCAATATAATTTTCAATATTTTCCACAAATTTTTGGGTATTACTTATAAACTTTTTCGGTTTAAAGTGTTCTGCCTTTTCTAATACTTTATCAAATTTTTGAAAATCTCTTAAGGCTAACAAATATCCCTGTTTTTCAAATTCCTTAATAATTTGTCGTTGATGATCATTGGTATGCTCCCTATATTTTTTTAATCTCGCTACTGCAATAGTTGGTTTATTATACTCAATCCCCATTAGAATAGAGCCTACACCACCATGGGTAATTAAAATTCTACATTTCTTAACTAACTTTTCTAATTCATCATTTGAAATTAAATCAAATATCTTCATATTTTCAGATTCGTATTTCGTATATCCTGCTTGTACAATAACTTCTTCTTGAATAATTCCCTCTTCTATCTTTTTATCAATAATCTTTAATAATCGCTTAAATCCTTTATCTTGTGTCCCTAATGTTACTAAAATCATTAATAAATCCATCCCCCATCTATCGCTTTTGGATAATGTTTCTTCATCTTACTCCATTGTACAATAAATAAATCTGAAACAGGATATAGCATTTTCCCAGTAATTGTTTTTGTATCAATATTGGCAAAAGTCTCAATATAGATAATTTTACTTCCAAATATTTTAGCAATTAAACACATAGGCCCTGCTGTATGAGCACCCGTTGTAATTACATAATCGGGATGAATACGCAAATATAGAAAAAAACTTTTAAAACAATTATAAGCAAGTTTAAAGATGTATGAAAATAAATGATCCTTCGTTCCATATATTAAAAAACTAATGTGTCCTTTATAATCTGATTTTAAACTTAAATTAGATTTCGTCTTCTCTGTCACAATATGATAATCATAATGTGAAAAAAGCCCCTTTAATCGCATCATTTCTGATAGATGCCCTCCTGTAGAAGATATAAATAAAATTTTCGTCATCTAATCATCTCTTTTCAATAATATCTAGCCATTTTAAAATTACTTTTTCTCCAGTATAATCTTTTACTTGTTCACGTCCATTATCTCCCATTTTTTTAGCAACGTCTTTATGCTTTATCAGATATTCTACTTTTTCAATATATTGTGAAAAATTTCTATTTTCTATCAAATAACCTGTTTTTTCATTTTCAATAATCTCACAAGCCCCTTCTGCTGATGAAAAGGCAACACAGGGGAGTCCATGACTCATTGCTTCTAATAATACAATTCCAAAACTTTCTGTATAAGAAGACATCACATAAATTGAGGAATGATGTAATACTTTGTCAATATATTCTCTTTTCTGAAAACCATGCAATAAAACATTTTTATCTAGGCAATTTTCATTAATATATTTCTCTAAAACTTTCCTTTCTTCTCCATCTCCAATAATATCTAATTTCCAATCAGGATAAGACTGTAAAATCCTAGTAAACATTTGTAATAAGTCAAGATATCCTTTCTCTTTAGAAAGTCTTCCAATAGATATTAATCTTTTATCCTGAAAAGAGCTGCACTCCTTAGGAATTGCACTAATAACATTCGGAATATATCTACACTCACAATGAGAATTTTTTAGTTTCTCACTATAGAATTTTTGTAACTCTTTTGATACTAATACCAAATAATCCAAATGATAATTAGACTTTACAATTTTTTTGGCATAGTTTAAATCATTATGATAGTGATTATGCTCCCAGCCAATTTTCATGACATCTTGCTGGGCATATTTTCCTAGCCAGTAATCAAAAATATCACGAGTTGCTATCATTATATCACAATCTGATTTTCTAATATAATCTACCACACTTTTTTTTCTAATTCGAAGAATCTTTAAACTATGAATTCCTTCCCTCAAGCAACAGATAAATTTTCTTTTTCGAAAGTTTTCCACAAATTCTTCACGATTGGGTTTTACATCTGTTAAATATTTTACTTCTACTTTAGAATTTAAAGAAAATGCAGGTTTTTCATAGAGTTTATAAACACAAGCGATTTCCACCTGATAATTTTCTACTAGCAAATTAGCAAGAGTAACAACGCTTCTTTCTAAACCACCATACCCTAAATGAAGAGAAAGAATTGATATTTTCTTCATATTATCTCTTCCTTTCTAGCAATTTTATCCACAAAAAATGTGGAATATCTATTTCTATCATACATCTATTTTTAGTATACCATTAAACAATATAAGAAGAAAAGAAAAAGTCCTATTTTCTAGAAAAGTTATAAAATGAAAAACCATCTAGTGCTCCAATGCCCCTTATTTTTTCTTTTATAGCAACAAATCACTATATGAATAACCAATTTTTGACTATTTTTATATCTTGAAAATTTTATAATATTTTATTTTTCTAATTTTTTTATTCCCTAATAATACCATTTTTTTTACTTAATAATAAGTATTATAAAAAAACTCATAAAGTATTATACTTTATGAATTTTCGAAAAAATTATTTACTCTAAGAATAACTTTCTAGTTATAAAATTAAATACCATAACAATAGCTGTAGCAACAACCTTAGCTAGTAAATAATAAATATGAAATAAATCTGTACTAACCCACATAATTAAATCATTTAACAAAAGTCCTACAACACTAAATATAATAAAAATAACAAATTGTCGTCTAGCATCTTTTTCGTGATTAATATGAAATACCCATTTAACACTCGCATAATAATTATATATTACAGATATACAGAATGAGAGTGTATTAGAAACTACAATTGGAAAATGGCAAAATTCTTTAAATATATAAAGAAATAGAAAATCAATAAGAGTAGCCACTACTCCTACAATTCCAAACTTAAAAATTTGAATCAATAAGTCCTCTGTTTTATTACTAACCTTTACATGAAAAATCTTCAATACCTTTTGAACAAAAAGAGCTGCATTATCTCTTTTATCATTTTTCTTGTTACTCATATTTATTTTTCCTCTTCCTCATTTAAATTACGTGCAATAATGTAACGAGGACGTGCCTTTACCTCATTATAAATTTTTCCTATATACTCCCCAATAATTCCTAAAGAAAGCATTTCAAGTCCTGCCACAATCCAGATAGAACAAATAGTAAATGTCCAACCAGGAACAGTATAACCTAAAAGTTTTACAATAAAACTATATAGTAATATTAAAATACTAATAAAGAAAATCACAACACCAAGAGTTAATACTAACTTAATTGGGCGAATCGAAAAAGAAGTAATCCCATCCCAAGCAAATGATAACATCTTTTTTAATGGATACTTACTTTCACCCGCAAACCGCTGTTTTCTCTCATAATAAACAACGTCAGAGGAAAAACCAATTAAAGGGAACATTCCACGTAAAAATAAATTTACTTCTTTATAATTTTCTAAATAATTTAAAGCACGTCTGCTAGTTAATCGATAATCTGCATGATTATAAACAATATCTACTCCCATTTTACTCATAAACTTATAAAATCCTTCTGCTGTTATCCTTTTAAACCAAGTATCCTCTTTTCTAGCACTACGAACACCATAGACAATATCACTTCCAGTATTATATTTTTCAATCATCTCATCTATTGCATCAATATCATCTTGTAAATCAGCATCCATACTAATAACAACATCAGCATAATTCTTTGCCGTCATCAATCCTGCTAGTAAAGCGTTTTGATGTCCCCTATTTCTTGATAAGCAAAGCCCTGTAAATAGTTGTTCTTCTTTATGAATCTTTTCAATCAACTCCCAAGTTTTATCGCGACTACCATCATTCACATACATAACACGACTATCCGTTGAAACCACTTTCTGTTTTATTAATTTTTCTAATTTTTCTTTTAATCTTTTTGTAGTTTCACTTAATACTGCCTCTTCATTGTAGCAAGGAATCACAACATACAAAGTTATATTTTTTTTCTTTTTCACATCTTTTTTCATATTTTTACTCCATAATTCTATTTTCGAATAAATCTTTATATTTTTTATACCGCTTATTGAACTTTTCTTTTAAATATTCTTTTTCTTCTACCCCATAATCATCAGTTTTCTCATATAATTCAATGGTAACATCGGAAACTTTCCATTTTTTAATGGATTCATAATTATCCTTAATAGACGAATCCTCTTTTAATGAATCATATATAACACTAACTACTTGTTGATCCTCCTCACGTAAATGTAATTGCATAGGACTTACAACTAATAAGTAATTAGCATTATATAGTGAAGAAGAAAAGCCATCTCTTAAATCAACATTTGGAGTTGGAATAATAACGTTTCTTAAAGAAGTCTCAGGCAAGTCATAATTTGCAAATGTTTCATTATTGAAAAGTCCTGAACTTGCTACAGTATAAATGACAGTATTTTCGTCTTTCGAAAGTTTTCTAAGTTCACTCATTACTGGTTTTAACTGTTCCCTTAAAGCACTTCGATAAGAAATCTGTGATTTTCCAAAAAGGCCTATGGGATCCTTTTGCACTGGAAAAATAGAAAAAGTAAAATTGCTAACTATGTATAAAACAAAAACCACAAAAATAACTAACAATCCTTTTTTTCTGCTGACTTTAAAATCTTTTAGTAAGTCCACCATAAGAATTGAAACTGGTACTAACATATTTAAAAGGAAAGTGTAATAATGATGCTGATCCATCGTTTGCACTCGATTAAATAAAAGAATGGTAAAAATCAAATTTAATAATAGAATTATAAAAAATTCTCGTTTTTCTTTATGCCTTATCCATGTATAAATATAAGAAAAAACATAAAGAATAAAAACGCCAAGTCCCATATTTTTAATAATTTCTAAAATCTGATAAAAAGAGTTCCCAAAGGAATATGCACTATAACTACTGGCATAATCCCCTTTAATAATTCTAAATATCATAGTATGAAAAAATAATAATATCACAATAGAGAATAAAATTCCAACGATAAAAACATGTAATCCTTGACGAAACCAATCATTTTTCATTTTAAAAATAAACTTCTCTACCGTGTAGACAATAGCCAAAGTAATAAAATAAGAAACGGTAAAATAAACATAATACCTTCTTAAAATAATAGTTAGTAAAAAACAAACAGAAAGAATAACTGTCTTTTTCCAATCTAGTTTCTCAAAGTTGTACTGATATGTACAATACAAAATAATACCAATAGGAATAAGCCCTATTATATCTAGATAACCATCTGCACATGGAACATGTAAAGAAGGCGATAACAAGAATGGTCCTATAAAACAAAGTAAAAATAATATATGATTTTTATTTTCTGGAAAAATTTTTCGAAAAAGAAACGAATAAATAAAATAAATTGGTAAGACCCCTACTAAAAATATGGACATTCCATACGCAAAGAAACTACCGCTTGAAAAGATAAATATAGGTTGTAATAAAAAAGATGCTAGTAGATTATAATCATCATGATTAATAGAGAAAAAAATATTTTTAATAGTAGTAAAAAAAGAATCACTAGCCACTGCATATTTTTGTCCTAAAGTTGTTAACCAATAAGTAGAGTGATCCCATGTCTTAATTAAATTATTATATCGAAAAATATAAAAATATAGAAGAAAAAGTCCTACTCCTCCTAAAGCTGTACCTACTACAAACTGCTTAATACCTTTCTGCTTCATGACTTCCTCCTATAACTCCTCTGCAAATTTCTTCTCACAACGATGGAAAATAAAATTACCAACAATTAATAATACAAAACATGCTATCAAAATTCCTAAGATATACAATAAATTCGGAGCTTGCTGATAATATAAAATCTGCCTGTATGCTGTAATAATATGAACCATTGGATTCAAGTTAAATAATGCTTGAAACTTAGGAGGAATCATATTAATTTCATAAAGTACTGGTGTTAAATAGAACCAAAGCATCATAAGAACGCTAACAAAGTATTCTAAATCTCTTATATAAACAGTAATAGATGATAAAATAAAGGAAATAGCAAGTGAAAAAACATATTGCAATAACATAATTAATGGCAAATAGATAATACTTGGACCAATTCCTATACCACTAACAAAAAGAGCAACTACAATAATAATGCAGGAAATTAAGAAATTTAAAAAATTACTGGTAACATTAGAAATTGGTAATATGGCCCTAGGGAAATATACCTTTTTAATAATTCCTGAGGAAGCAATAATAGTAGATGTACTTTGACAGACAGTAGCATTAAAGAAATTCCAAGGAATAAGAGCAACAACTAAAAACATAGTATAATTCTCTACTTGCACTCGCATAATAAATGGAAACACCAAAGCATAAACCAAAAGCTGCAATAGTGGATTAATAAATGACCATAAAACTCCTAGGAAAGACTTTTTATATTTCCCACGAAACTCTTTTCGAATAGATGTTTTTAAAAATTCTCTATAAACATATAACTCATGTAACAACTTCATTCCCATCACCTCTTATGCACATTCCTCTAAATACTCTTCAATTACTTTTTCCGTTTTACCATCTTTCCTAATTTCTCCCTGATAAAGCCAAATCGCTCTATCACATAAAAATTTTACAGCATCCATAGAATGACTAACAAATACCATTGTCTTTCCTTCACTCTTTAATTCCTTCATTTTATTTAAACACTTTTCTTGAAAATGTTGATCTCCAACGGCAAGTACTTCATCAATAAGTAGAATATCTGCATCTACATTAATAGCAACTGCAAAAGCAAGTCGCATATACATACCAGAAGAATATGTACGTATAGGATTATCAATGTACTCTCCCAATTCAGAAAAAGCGATAATATCATCTATTCTTCTATCAATCTCAGCTTTATTCAATCCAAAAATAGAAGCATTGAAATAAATATTCTCTCTACCCGAAAAATCCGGATGAAATCCAGCACCAAGTTCAAGCAAAGAAGTGAGTTTTCCATTAATCTCAATATTACCACCGTTGGGATAAATAATTTTAGTAAGTAACTTTAGTAAAGTTGATTTTCCGCTTCCATTAACACCAATTAAAGCAACCGTTTCTCCTTTTTTTATTTCTAAATTAATGTGTTTTAAAACTTTTCTAACTTCCATTTTATTTCTATGGAAAAAAATTACTCTTTCCTTTAAAGTATTTGCTTTATCATAATAAACATTAAAATTCTTAGAAACATCTGAAACCTTAATAACAACTTCTTCACTTTTTCCTTTTTTCAAGTTTTGTCACTCCTTCACTTTGGGAAGAGGCCTCCTTACAAAGACTTTCATACGTTAAAACAAGACCTGTGGGCAAATCAATTTTAGGATTCCAACCAAGTATCTGCTGTGCTAATGAGATATCAAGTACATTAATTGGTACATCTTGATTTCTTGCCTCTTTATAAGTCTTCTTTACATCTACTCCCAATACATTTTCAATTTCTTTTATTATATCACAAATAGAATAGGAATTTCCACTCCCTATATTAAATACTTTCTCTTCACATTCCATATCTTTCACTAAAGAAAGAGCATCCACTGCATCATTAATATAAACATAATCTCTCTTTACTTCTCCATCTCCCCAAACTGTAACCTCTTCTTGATTATAAACCTTTCTAAGAATCACATTAATAAGTCCCTGATTGGGAGACTGATGATAAGGACCATATGGATTGGAAAGCCTTAAGACAGTATAATCAATTCCATATAAGTGATGATACAAATATAAATACTTTTCAATCATTAACTTGGTAATTCCGTAAGAACAAATTGGATTTTTCATATCATCTTCTGCAATCGGAATACTCTCAGGAATGCCATAAATAGTTCCACCACTAGAAGTAAATACAATCTTTTTAACATTTGCCTCTACACAAGCATCTAAAAGACGAACTGTCCCTACTACATTTTGTTCTATATCACGTTCTATTTCTTGATTAGAATCATTAGCATTAGTCGTACTAATCAAATGATAGACGACATCTATTCCCCTTAAATACTCTTTATAACTAGAAATATCAGTAAAATCCCCTTCATGATAAGAGACCTTTTCTAGTACTCTTTCTTTTGCAATAGATCTTTCTACTACACTAACATCATGACCTTCTTCTATTAGTCGCTTACAAAGATTTTGTCCAATAAATCCTTGTCCTCCCAAAATTAATATTTTCATAATAACTCCTATAATCCCAATACTTGTTTTAATTTTTCCCTTTGTTCTTCAATTTGTTTAAGTACAGAATCAGATATAGAATATTCATTCATAATCTCTTCCTGAATTCTTACAACCTCATCATAATGAAGTTGCTTTTTAGTAGTTTTTGTCACACTATTAGTATGAATACGATGCTTGTTTAATGGTTTTGCCACATAAGCAATTTTACCCTTCTTAGCAATCTGAGTATAAAAATACCAGTCTCCTGCCAATTTAAATTTAGCACAATCATCTAAAACCTTGCTATAATCATCTTTTTTAAATACTACACCCGAAGCATTATAAATATAATTTTTTATTACTAAATAATTAGAAAGTTCATCTTCTCCAGAATTCACATAATCCTGCTCATACCTACCATCCCCAAGTTCATCAGCTAAATCACTGCAACTTTTTCGAATTACTTTTCCATGCTCATTAATCTGCATAGAATCACAATATGAAAGGACAACTTCACTATCTGAAAACTTTGCTATTAAATTCTCAAGAAGGTGCTTATCCGCTTGATCGTCCGCTTCAGCAATCCAAATGTAATCTCCCTCTGCCGCTTCGATTCCCTTTTTCCATTGTTTAAAAACACAACCACTATTTTTCTCATTAAAAATAGTTCGAATCGGATATTTTTTGGCCATTTTCTCGATTACTTGTCTACTATTATCAGAAGAACAATCATCTAATACAATTAATTCATAAATTGGATATGTTTGCTTTTCTATTACTTTAATGCGTTTCTTTAAATATCGTGCATAATTATAATTAGGAATAATGACACTAACTTTTTTAATCTCTTCCATTACTATCACCTCATTTACACTCATCAGCAAGTGTTTTAATATAATTTACAAATCGATGTTCATCACTAAGTTTTTTAGCATTTTCTCCAAGAGTTTCTCGAAGCTTATCGTCCTCTTTTAAAACTCGAATCTTTTCTATCATAGCATCTACATTCTCATATTCTACTAGATAACCACTTTTATCAGTTTGCACAATGTCTTGAAATCCACCAGCATCCTTAAAGGCAACAACAGGCCTTCTTGCATTAAATGATTCTAATACAACAGACGGAAATGGATCTTCTCTTGAAGTTAATAAAAACATATCACTACCATCATAAAACTTCATAAAAGTTTCCTTTTCACAGACATAACCAGGTAAAACTAAATTGGAAAGTCTCTCCATTTTTTTAGAAAGTTGTGACTTCAACTCTTCGTTTACATCACCTAACCACAAAAAGGTAATTTTCTCCTGCTTCATTCTATCAGCAATTTCCACAAACAAATCAAATCCTTTACGGCGTTCACCTAATCCAACATTTAATACAATAAAATGATTAAGTGGAATATTGTACTGCTGCTTAAGGTAGTTCCGAGACTCACTTTTATTCCAATTATTATAAACCATATATAAACCTTGTGGTTTTACCTTGAATGGAACTTTTAAAGGCGCAATCGTTTCAAACTTTTCTTTTACAAAATTAGCAGGGAAAACAACTAAATCTGCTTGTGTTGCAATGATTTCTGCTCTCTCTTCACACTTTAAAGCGTGAATTACTCCAGGAAGTTCATGAATTAATTGAACTACATGAATATCATTCTGTTTACATAATGGTATTAAATCTCCATTTGTTATCGTATTTAAAATGGCACTATTATATCCTAATCTTTTTAATCTTTGAATATAATCCACATTTTTTTCCACAGTATCAATTACAAAAGTAGGAGCATATTTTTGATAAGACTCAATAATAGGACCATTCCCTCTCACTAAAACAACGACCTGATATTTTTGCCTAACAAACTCTTGAATCATATTACGTAAAAGGACTTCTGCCCCTCCTAAGCCACCACTATGACCGACTAGGATAATTTTTTTACCAGCTAGTTCCTTATAGTAATCATGTACAACCTCTTCAATCGCATCTTTTTTTGAGTTTCTAATAAAACTATTATATAACTTTGTAATGACTTTTGACTTTTTGGCAACATCCTTTATCTTACTCATTACTTTCCTCTCCTTCATTAAACTTGTCTAATTGATACAAATAAGACTCACTAAGATTCTGATTGTAAAAAGAATCCTGTACAATCTTTAATTTTTCATATTCTTCCATTTCATATTCCAACTCTAATGGACCAGCATACAAAAATTCATCTGGTGCCAAGGTAACATTATAAAAATTTCGTTTACGAAAATTTAGACACATATGAATAACATCAATCTCATTTGGAAAATCATTCATTTTTAATTTTATATTAGTATGCAGATACTTCTCTTTAGAAAAGGCAAACACCTTAGTTCCAGGTACAGTATAATTGACTGGCATATGTAGTTTAGGCTCTATAGCTGTAGTTCTTTGTCTAGTAGAATAAATAACATGTTTAAAATTATTCTTAAAAAGAACAACTCCAGAGGAACGAAAATAACTATTCTTTTTCTTAATTGATGGAGAAACCACACCAACATGATCTTGCATTGCCAAAGTAACCAAATCATGAATAGATGATTCCTTTGTAATAATTGTATTTTCATCCATCACAACAATACAAACTCCCTTAGCACGCTCTATTAGTTCCTTAAAACTTCCCATCTCAGAAGTTAAAATTTCCATCTTTTTATAATCTGTGTATTTTTCTAATCTATGAATACACTTATTTAAACGACTTCCCTTTCCATTTATGATAATAGTAATCAAATTCTTTTTCGTATATTTATAATTAGGATAATAATAAGGAAGTTCTGGAACCCTCCCAACCTTACAAGAAATTTTTTTCTTATCAAAATATTCTTGTAAAGCTTTTTTTCCACGACCGAAAGCATAGTTTTTATTTGTCATAACAGCCGCAGTAGAACCTGCAATCATCCGCCAATGATAAAGAATTTTAGGAATATGATAAATATGACTATCTTTAATTTTAGCAGTAATTCTCAAAAACAAATCATAGTCTTGTGCTCCTTCATAACCAACACGAAAACCTCCCACTTGATCCATCACTTTTTTTCGAATCGTAGTGAAATGACACAAATAGTTGTAGCAATGAAATAAATCGGGAGACCAATCTGGTTTATAGGTTGGAAAACATAAGTGTTCATTCAAGTCCAATTTATCCTCATCACTATAAATAAGATCTAATTTAGGATTTTCATTAAGTACTTTTACTACTTGATAAAGAGCATCTTTTGTAATAACATCATCATTATCCAAAAGGGAGATAAACTCACCTGTTGCAACAGTAAGACACGAATTAGAGGCTTTTGAAATATGACCATTCTCTGTACGATACACTACTTTAATACGTTTATCTTTCTTTTCATATTGCTTTAACACCTTTTTTATTTCTAAATCAGTAGAACAATCATCGGCAAGACAAAGTTCAAAATTTGGATAAGTTTGCATAAGAACAGAGTCAATACAGGCCTTAAGATATACGATTGGTACATTATAAACTGGAACTAAAATAGAAATTAAAGGTTGATATGAAAGCTGTTGATAAACCTCTTTTCCTTCTCTTTTTTCCTTTTCAGCCACCCAGTTTCGATATTGAAAAGAATTATTAGGATTTACATACTCTCCACTAGACTTTTGGTATTGTCTGTTTTCTATAACTGTACAAAAATATCGATAAATTGTTTTAGGATTCAACAGGCGAATATTCTGCTTCCACAAAACTTTCATACACTTTCTTGAAAGTGCACTGACACGATGAAAAGCTTTTTGAACAGGAGTTACAGGTATTTTTACAGAAAATAGGCGATACTGCTCATCCTCTGTAACAGCAAAAACTTCTATTTTATGTGCAATAGACTTAAGATTTATTGTATACTCAAATCCAAATTTTCTCTGATCCTCTTTTGATGTATATTTATCACAAATATCCATACGGTATTCATTAGGCTCTTCTGATAAAACCTTCTGCTTATCAACTACCACCAAAATTTGATATGGACTTTCATGATATGCCCATCCCTTTAAATATAACGTTTTTGCCTCTTGATCTAAAAAATAATCATCAATATAATAATTTTTCATTTTAACTCCTCCTCAACGTAGGACGGCATCCCTTTTATATTTTTTAAAAAATCTTTTTTTCCTTGCCTAATCCAATGTATTTTCTTTAATTTATCTTTTTCAAATAAAATAATTTTTATAGTTTCCTTTTTCGTATTCTCTAACTCTTTTTTACAAAAATCTGTAAATATCTTATGATAAAGTTGATTAATATATAGTCGATTTCTAGTAATAAAATAACGCCTAATATAGGAATGATTAGTAACCATAAATGTATGACCTAATAATTTTCTACTCCTAATATTTCCTAGAGAATGATGTAGAAAAATATTTTCAAATAACTGGATTTCATAACCATGTTTGCGTAAATTCAGACAATACTCTTGATCTACACCATCAATAAAAAGCCATTCCTTAAATCCACCTAATTCTTGATGAATTTTCATATTTAAAATATTACCAGATGTCATCACAACAAGAGAGTCCGTCTGAATAAAGTGATTTATTTTTTCACTTTTGGTATAGTGAAGTGGTGTATAAATTCCTATTTTCTCATTTATATTTTTTAAAAATTGTTCTTTATATTTAGAAAAATCTGATTCTTCAAAATAACTATCTTGATCCATTGTTAATATATATTGAAAACCATCTTCTAAAGCACAATCTACACCCTGATTTAGCGCATGGGCAATTCCAGTATTTTTAGAATTTGCAATATACTTTATTTTTTTATGTTGAAATAACTCTTGATAAGACGTTAAACTATTATCAATAATATATAATTTATCTAACCCATCTAAATATGTTTCAATATTATGAATAACACTTCTATCTGGATTAAAAGCAACTAAAACTCCACATAACTTCAAATTGAATCATTCCTTTTTAAAATTCTTCGACATTTCTCTAACGCTTTCCAACCACGAGAATTTTCAATTTGCTTTAATCGTGCTAGACTTTGTTGGATATTAGGCTCCCTTTCTTCATAAAACTCTATTTTATCTTTCTGCATGTCTATTAAATCCATAAAACTTTTTATATCTTTATCAGTCTGCTTACTCAAAACCATGGAAATTTCTATTTCCTCAGTTTTCTGTGATGTATGAATAATAAAGAAGGGATCATCGTTTTTAAAATAGATAATATTATCTAATCTAAGACAATTTACATAATCAATTGTGTATTTTCCACAACCTTTGATTACGAGATTAGAACATTTCATCTCTTTTAAATCTGTAGGATCAAATCTAATCGTTTTTGAATTTGTTGGATTCTTAAAAATAGCTGTATAAATATTCTTATTTATTTGATATTTTCCCACTTTAATATTTTGTTCTGTAAAAACACCATCTGTCTCAAAATAGACCTTAAAGTTTTCTTTATGCTTAGAGGGAATATGATTATTATTAGAAAACCATTCATTATCCCAAACATTTTCATTAATCCAAGTCACCTTTAGGCCTGTTTTTGAAATAGCGTAATTAAAAGATAGTTGATCTCTTCCTGAATATCCTTTAACCATATCAAACCAAAGTTTCATAGTTTCTATAACTTGAGGATCATTATGCTTTTTTACATGAACAGTACACTCAATTAAACCAGTATTATCCTTAAAATTTTCCTGTTTATAAAATTCCCTAAGTCTTTCTACGTTATAAATAGATTCCTTTTGATGCTCAATACATGCTTCCATCTCTTCTGCAATAGAGTTTCTCTTACTATGTTTAAAAGCCAAAAATTTAGTATCATCAGTCATAAAAGTATTAATAAATTGATGAATGCTCTTTTCTATAATAATATTGCCATCCATCCATACACTAACGTCATAACCATTTCTAATAATATCATGACCAATGATTTTAATCTCCCTTGATAATTTAGCATCATCTAAAGTATCACTATTGATATAAATAACATCCCATGTTTTAGACTTTATCTTTTTATTATTAGTAAATAAATAATAATCAATATCTGGCTCTTTCAACTTAATTTCATTTACTTTATCATAATTACCTGTAATACAAGTATAAACACAAATTTTCATCGTTTTCTCCTTAACCATTAGTTATACCATTTATAAGCAATATTTCTATCTACACTACCATTAATTCCTAAAGCACTACCAGAAGAAGTATACTGCCATATTTGATAAGGACCTGTGTAATTACTTGGATGTGCCAATGGATCCTGTGCAGCACCATTTGTATAATGCGCTAACCACACATCATAATTACTTAACTGATTCATAAACAAATTATGGTATAGGAAATCCCTACTTGCATAAATCATAGGACGATAACCTTCTCTTGCAATCCTATCTAAGAAAGCCTTCGCTACTGCAGTTCTTTGTGGCGTAGTCAAATAATCGGCCCTTCCTAAATTAGTTCCTGTAAATTCTGTATCAAATACAATAGGAAAACGTACTTGTCCTTTATAACTATTTAACCTATTAATCACAAACTCTGCCTCTTCTACTGCCTCTTGTTCATTAATTGCTTGAGAATAGAAATAAACACCACATTGAACACCATATTTAAGTGCCTCACTCATATTTCTATCAAAATGCTCATCCTTCATTATCCGACCAGTTCCATATCCTCTATATCCTGCACGGATAATTGCAAATTGAACACCATCATTACGTACTGCTTGCCAGTCAATATTTCCTTGATAATCTGAAACATCAATACCAAAATAAATATCACGATAGATAAACAAATCTTTTTCGATTGAATCTAACTTTTCATCTAGACGAGAATAAAGTTCTAATTTCAGTTTATGATTACCAACTCCCAAATTAGAAAGATCTAAAATCATGGCAAATGCAGGTGTAGCATTCATAGCAATACCACCATACTCTGGCATATTAACATCAGGCCTTTCAGCACGCACAATTTCAGGAGATAAAGGTTTTCCATCTAAATATACTTTAATATAAGAATTATCAAGTTCTGATACTTCCCAACCTGCTACAAATAATCCCGTCTCATTCAGCATACTTGTTTGTGGCGTTTCAAGGTGTATCATTCCTGCATATTTTTGCAAATGAAATTTTCGCTTAACGGATTCCAATACATCCCCCGTTTGCCCATCTATCACTTCAACAGTAATTTCATGACTGCCATCGGAATAATCACTAAGATCTACTAATGCATTAAAGCCTGGCGTTGGATTACTATTTTCTCCGCCATAAGTATTTCCAATAGAGGCGATAACATCAGGTCTCACACTATAAGAAACCTTCGTATTCTTAACCTCACCATCGATTTTAATACGAACAGTTTCATCTTTAGCAGTTGACACTTCCCAACCACCTACTGATAAATTACGATTAGTGCTGCTCGCTGGCTTATCCAAATGAATCTTAACATCATATTTATCTAAAATAATTTCCTGTTCATAAGACTTTATAACGTTGCCTAAAACTTCATCAATAACTTTTACTTTTAATTTATGACTACCATCATGATAATTTCGTAAATCAACAACCGCAGAAAATCCAGGAAGAGGATTTGCAGTTTTTCCACCATAACTATTATTCATAGCATGATGCACATCGTCCCTCGCAGTATATGAAACCTGAACAGGAACAGGAGTATCGTCTATTTCTATTTCAATATGCTTTTTAGTAGCAGTAGATAAATACCAACCATCTACTGTCATATACTCTTTTACTTTTTTATCTGGATGATCTACATTTAGAAAGGTATCATATTTTTTCAAAGTCACAACTCTTGACTGTTGACCGATGATTTCGTCAGGATTATCAGCACTACGTATTAATACCTTAACAGTATAATCACCATCCTGATAAGAACTCATATCAATTGTTGTAGAAAAGCCTGGAAGAGGATTAGTAGTTTTTCCACCATAACCATTATTCATAGCACGATGTACGTCATCTCTTGCTGTTCTTTTTATAGAAGCATTTATTTTTTGATCGTTAATATAAACTTCCAAAATATTATTCTGATAACTTGTCAAATACCAACCATCTACTGTCATATTCGCTTTTACCAAACTATTTGTTGTAGGATGATCTAAATTAATATGATTAGCATATTTTTGATAAACTATTTTCTTAGTATTAGAGACAATAACCTCTCCTGTTTCCGGATTTACAGCTCGTACTTTTAAATCATAACTCCCATCTCCATAAGGTGTCATATCAATCACCCTAGAAAATCCTGGAAAAGGATTGATTGTTTTTCCGCCATAACTATTATTCATAGCACGATGTACATCATCCCTCGGAGTATTAGAAGAGAAAGTATCAATTTTCTTATCGTTTAAATAAACTTCTAACTTAGCATCTTTTTTTTCCGTTAATACCCAACCATCTAGCACAAAGGAAGTACCCACCATATCATTAAAACTTGGATGGTCAACATTTAAATGCCCATTATATTTCTTTAAAATAATATTCCTAGAATCTGCTGTTAAAACTTCATGAGTATTTTTATCCTCGATTTTCATCTCTAAAAAATATGTTCCATCTAAATAGTTTGATAAATCAAGAACAGACGAAAAACCTGGAGTAGGATTGGTACTTTTGCCACCATATCCAGGCATTCCCTGAATAACATCTTCCCGTGCAATACGAGTTGTTGGTACTGTAATTTTCTGCTTATTCAAATAATATACAATTTCAGCCTGCTTATTATCACTCATTACCCAACCAGAAAGAGTTGTCTTTCCAGAAATCGTTTGATTCTGTGTAGGCCTTTCCCAATGAAGAACAGAATTATGTTTCTGAATGTTGAAATGTGCACTATACTGTTGCAAAACCTCTCCTGTTTTAGAATTTAACACATTAATTGTTAAAATATGTTCCCCATCTAAATAAGAAGAAGTATCAATTCTAGTATTAAAACCTGGCTTCTTATTATTCTCTGTGTTCGAATATCCAGGATTGCTCTTTACAACATCTGCCCTTTCAAAACGGTTTAAAGTGGTATTAATCAATTGATTATCAATATAGATATAAATACCTGGTGAATCACTCTCACTCATTAACCAACCACTAATTACCATGGAATCCCGACAAACCTCATTTATTTTTGGAACTTCAATATGCATATTTGTTTTTGTCTTTGCTTCTACTCCCCTCGTATAAAAAAAAGGACAAAGGAAAAGAAATAGCCATATTAATTTCTTTATATTTTTACTCTTTCGCATTCTCATATTTTTATCACCTTATTTCATAATACATTATATCATAATCCTTACAGGTTTGTAAAAACTAATCTATGCTTCTATCTGCTCTACATAATGAATACATCTATTTTGAATATTCTTTATCCATTTGCGACTCTTTAAAAATCTAGCCATCTCTTTACGAATCCATTCAATAATCATTCCTACTAAAAATATAGAAATAGCAACTGCAAAGGCATAAACAAAAATCCCCATATTTTGTGCATGCTGATGAAGTTTAAATGGTGCATATAGAATTAACTTTAAATAATAATTTTCATGGAACAAGTAAACACCAAAAGTAAGACCTGCCAGTGAATTAATCCACTTCTTCTGGATTGATAATGTCTTAAAAAAATGAAAATAGGCAATTGTCTGAATAATAATAAGAGGACTACTATAGCAAAAAATACTATGATGAAGACCCTCTCCTACCTCTTTTAAAAGTACCTGATCAACCCCTTGCAAATAAAGAGATAAAAAATAAATACAAACATTAAAGAAAATACAAGTCAAGAATAAGAATAAAGATAAAAGCTGAATTTTATTTTTTGAAAAATTTTTAAAATGATAATTTTTCTCTATAGGATATTTCTTAAAATAAGCTCCTATCAAATATAGAAAAACAAATTGTACAAGATTAAATCCATCGTTACTAACCATCGTTTGATTAGTTATAAATGGCAAAATAGAAAATAACAGAAAAGAAATCAATAACAGTTTTCTATATTGTGACTCTGTTAGACGATCTAGTAAAATATTTATAAAAGGAGAAAGAAGTAGTAACAAAATATAACAATTAATAAACCAATAGCTTCTAATAATATCTAGTGGAAAAAACTCTTTGAACAGTTCAAATTTTCCTATCACACCAGTCGTTATAAAAAATAACACAACAGCTATTGCTACTTTATAAAACCACGTGACCCCAAGCAATGAACAAGCCTTTTTCCAAGAGCTTTTTGTTTTTGAAAAGGAAAAATAACCATTTACCATTACAAAGGAATTAACGTGAATCACGATGGTACAAATAATAATGATTAGAAAAAAGTGGATAACATCTGGTGTCTGTACAAAATTAATATTATTTTTTATAACATGCCACAAAACAATCATAAACATCGAAATAATACGCATTAATTCAAAATTAGATTGTCTAGCTTTTTTATTTTCTTTTTCCATACCATATCCCCCCGGATCATATTGTTATAATAAATATAACATAGAAAAAAGAGAAAAAGCAACAGAAAGAGAGAAAATTAAAAAGAAGAGTATCCCCTTCTTTAGACTATATATCATTAAAATTTATTGTAAATATTCTTCGATAATAGAAGTGATTTTTTCATAACCTTCATCAGAAACATGCAATCCATCACTTGTGTACTCTTTCTTTAAATTATCATTCTTATCAATAAGAGAAGGATAGACATCAATATATGGAATTTTTTCTTTATCACAATATTTTTTTATTTGTGCATTTAACGTTTTAATGCGTCTATTATTTCTTCTTACACCAGGTGAATATTCCTCACTTTCATTTACGGGATAAATACTTTGAATCATAATACTTGAAGGATGCTTTCTTACTCTTTCAACAATCGTTTTTATATTATCTAAAATTTTTTGATTACTATATCCACGTTCAATATCATTAGTCCCAATTAAAAGTACTACATTTTTTGGATTATAGCTTGTCACCATACTATTAAAATTATTAATAATATCTTCAGAAGTGTAACCAGAAACAGCACTTTTTTGTACTGGCACTTTTTTAAAAAAACGATGAGTATTGTAATAGAAAGTAATAGAGTCTCCTAATAACAAATTTTTTATCTCAAACTTTTCCTTTTCCCTTGCCATCTTTACTTTATCATTTTCGTCCTTTAATTCTTCCTTTTCTATTTTTAGTGTTTGAATCTGTTTTTTATAGTCTTGCTTTTGTATCATTAAAAATACACTATAAATAAATATCAACACAAACAACAAAAATACAACAAGTACTTTTTTATTAACATCTTCCATCAAATGAATATCTAAATCATCTTCAAAATTAATTTTTCTAGAACTAAACTTTTGAGGTCTCACACTTGGTGATTCATAATTTTTATTATGGTAAATATGAGCATTCTTTTGAATGCGACTAGGTCTGTCTTTAGAAGAATGATTACTATTAAATTTTTCTACCTGATGAAATACTTTATTTTTCGATTCTGTCTTTAGCTTTTTAATATTATTAGATTTACTTTTCTTTTGGACTTTTTTTGCCATACAAACATCACACCTCTTAATTACGCCACTTCTCTAATTATAGCACCAACTAACAAAAAAATACTATTGTATTATTTAACAATAGTCAAAAATATATATTTTTTTACAGAATTTCTATTTTTCTTCCTCTCTATTTTTTAAATACCATACAATAAATGCTTTAATACCATCCTCAAATGTCACCTGAGGCTTATATCCTAACAATTTCTCTGCCTTAGAAATATCAGCATAAGTCCTATCCACATCTCCTTGTTGCATAGGCAATTGTTCAATCTTAGGTTTGATTTTTAATTCTTCTCCAATTATTTCTATCATGTCTTTTAAACTAATTGGGTGATTACTTCCAAGATTAATAATTTCATAAACATTCTCATGTTCCATCACATAATCACATGATTGGTAAATACCATTCACAATATCATCAACGTAAGTATAATCTCGTGATGTCGTTCCATTCCCATACATTGGTATTGGCTTATTATCTAACATGAGTCTTACAAACTTATTGATTGCAAGGTCTGGTCTTTGCTTTGGACCATACACAGTAAAAAACCTAAGCATTATAATATTCATCTTATTAAGGGTATGATATACATGGGCCATAACTTCATTTGCCTTTTTAGTAGCAGCATAAGGACTAATCGCAAAATCAACAATCATATTTTCTCTAAAGGGAACCTCTATACAGTTACCATAAACACTACTAGAAGATGCTAGTACCAAATTTTGTACATTATGAAGTCTAGCTTCTTCTAATATGTTCTGGGTTCCCAGTCCATTAACTTCCTGATATAAAATTGGATCCTCAATAGAGGGCCGAACCCCAGCCATGGCAGCCAGATGAACAACCACATCAAATTTATGATTATCAAACACCTTGGCTACTTCATTACGATCTCTAATATCACTTCTATATAAGGTATAATTATGATTATCAAAAAAAGATTCAATATTTTCCTGTTTTAACTTTGGATCATAATAATTATTAAAGTTATCTATTACCACTACTTTATTTCCCTTAGTTAATAACTTTTCCGTTAATGTAGAACCAATAAACCCAGCCCCACCTGTTATTAAATATGTCTTCACTAAAACTCCACCTTTTATCAAAAGTATAACAATAAAATATAACAATTGCAAATAATCTTCTAGGAAGTATCTCTTGAATTTTAATTGTAACGCAATTCCTAACTAGATATTACATAATAAAAATAGTACTATCGCAATAATTTTGAATCGATAGTACTAAACTTTCAACTTTTCTATTTTTTATAGCTATTCTTATATGCTCCACTCTGGATATCATGAATCCATTCTTGGTGATTTTGATACCATTCTATTGTCTCTTTCATTCCTGTATCAAAGTCATATGTTCGCTTCCAACCTAATTCCTGTTCTGCTTTTGTAGAATCAATGGCATAACGCAAATCGTGCCCCTTACGATCTTCTACAAAAGTAATCAACTCCTCTCCCTTATCTAGTTGAGACAAAATTACTTTGACAATTTCAATATTAGGACGCTCAGCATGGCCGCCCAAGTTATAGACTTCTCCTATCTTCCCTTCTCGTACAATTAAATCCACACCAACATTATGATCATGGACATGAATCCAATCACGTACATTTTCACCTGTTCCATAAACGGGGATTTTCTCATTATTTAAGGCCTTCATAATGGTAAGTGGAATCAACTTCTCAGGAAACTGATAAGGTCCATAATTATTAGAACAACGACTGATAGTAACTGGCAGGCCATATGTTCTATAATAAGCCATGACTAATAAATCTGCACTAGCCTTACTAGTAGAGTAAGGACTTGAAGTATGAATCGGAGTACTTTCTGTAAACAGCAAATCTTTTCTATCGAGTGGCAAATCTCCATAAACTTCATCTGTTGATACCTGATGATATCTTTTAACCTGATATTTCAAAGAAGCATCCATCAATACTTGTGTACCAATAATATTAGTAGTCAAAAATATAGACGGATTTTTAATAGAATTATCTACATGAGACTCTGCAGCAAAATTCACAACTACATCAAACTCTTCCTCTTGAAATAACGTATCTATAAAATCACGATTTGTAATATCACCATGAACAAACTTAAAATTACTAGCACCCTCTAACATCTTAATATTATTATAATTTCCAGCATAAGTGAGTGCATCCAAACAAACAAAATAATCATTAGGATATTTTTCTACTACATAGTGTAGATAATTACTTCCAATAAATCCTGCTCCCCCTGTTATTAAAAATTTCATATATTCACCTACTTTTCTTTTCCTTCTAATTCTATATTATAGCGATTTATAGCATCCTGCCATGAAGGTAGCATACTAAATCCGCATTTAATTAATTTTTCTTTACTTAATTTTGAGTTTTTTGGTCGATTGGCCTGTTTTGTTCCTGTAAGATTTAGATACTCTTCCGTTGATACTCTATTTACCTTTACCTCTTTATGATTCGTTTTAAAAATATAGTCAGCAAAATCAGCCCAACTGCAATATCCATCATTTGTTATATGATAGGTACCATATTTTTCCTCATCACTCATATCTACTAATAGCCGTGCTAAATCTACAGTATAAGTGGGAGAACCAATTTGGTCATCTACTACATTCAAAACAGAGTGATTTTCAGCTAGCTGCAACATTGTTTTTACAAAGTTCTTACCATTAATACCAAAAACCCAAGAGATTCTAGTGATATAATGTTTAGGATTACGTCTAATCTCTTCTTCTCCCTGATACTTTGTCATACCATAAACACTACGAGGATTTACAGCATCTTCTGGACGATATTCTCCTTCCTTTTCACCATCGAACACATAATCTGTAGACATATAGAAAATCTTAGCATCTACTGCAAGGGAAGCATCTGTCATATTAGCACACCCAAGCACATTTACCTTTTCACAAAGCTCTCTATTCTCCTCCGCTTTATCAACAGCAGTCCAAGCCGCACAATGAAAAATCACATCTGGCCTATAAGTTGTTACCACCTGCATGACTTTATCACGGTCTGTAATATCCATCTCTGTTGAATCTAATGCCAAATAATCCAATCTATCTCTTTTTTTTAATTCACGAACAATATCATATCCCAATTGTCCTTTTACACCTGTAATTAAATATCTCATAAAAAAGGTACTCCAGCTTCTTCTAAAGTCTTACGGTTTTTATCCTTTTCTGACAAAATGGGCTCATCTATTCCATACTGCTCAAAAGGCCACTCAATTCCAATAGCAGGATCATCCCAAGCAATTCCATCCTCATTAAAAGGATCATATAACGCATCTACCAAATACTGAAATAAAGTATCATCCTCTAACGTTAAAAAGCCATGTGCAAATCCTTTTGGAACCAAAAGTTGACGATGATTTTCAGGTGTTAATTCTACACTAGTCCATTTTTTATAGGTAGGAGAATTTTTACGAAGGTCTATTACAACATCTAATACAGCGCCTTTCAAACATTCTACTAATTTTGCCTGAGAAGACGTACCTAATTGATAATGCATACCACGTAAAGTTCCTTTTTTACTCATAGAACGATTTGCCTGTACAACTGTTCCAAGAATTCCCTCCAACTCAAGACTTTTAAGTTTTTTTTGACTATAAAACTCTGTAAAATAACCCCTATTATCTCCAAAAAGATCAGGTTCTAATATATAACAATCCTTCAAACAAGTTTCAATCTTTTTCATTTAAACCACCTTTATTTCTCTTTCAAAATACTTTTTAAATACTTACCATAATTATTTTTACTATATACTTTAGCACGTTCTTCTAATTCCCCTTGTGTAAGCCACCCTTTATCATATGCCACCACTTCAGGACAACAAACCACTTGACCAGTACGATTTTGAATAGTTCGAATCATGTTAGCAGCATCTAATTTACTATCATGTGTCCCCGCATCAAACCAGGCAAAACCAGACTCTAAAAGTTCTGCTTTTAATAATCCTTGCTGTAAATAAAAATCATTTAAAGTAGTAATTTCTAGTTCTCCCCTAGCAGATGGTTCTACTCTTTTAGCTAACTTTGATACTCCAGCCGGATAAAAATAAAGGCCAACAATTGCATAATTTGATTTTGGAAATTCTGGTTTTTCCTCTACACCAATCACATTATTTTCAGAATCTAACTCCATGATACCAAAACGCTCTGGATCTTTTACCTGATTTCCAAAAATAGTGGCTTTACCCTGATAAGCATTTTTACTCGCCTCGTCTAGCATCCGATAAAAGCCTGTACCATAAAAAATATTATCTCCTAAAATCATAGCACATGGCTCATCTCCAATAAAATCTTCTCCCAACAAAAAGGCCTGTGCAAGACCATCAGGAGATGGTTGTATCTTGTATGAAATATGAATACCAAATTTACTACCATCCTGCAACTGTCTCATAAATACTTTCTGATCTTCTTCAGTAGTGATTACCAAAATATCACGAATCCCAGCACTCATCAATGTAGATAGTGGATAATAAATCATTGGTTTATCATATATATCTAACATTTGTTTACTAACACCATCCGTACTGGGACCAAGTCTTGTACCACTACCTCCTGCTAAAATAATTCCTTTCATATATACCTCCTAAAACTATCATAAATCAAACTAATACCAAGCCCTTGTTATCATGATGTAGTGCTACTCTCTACATTCATTAAATTCATTATAAACGAAATAATACATTAATACAAGCAATGAAAAAAGATTGTTTCTCTCTACTTATCTATGAAACAATCCTCTAATATATAAAAGACCAAGAGATAACTTATTAGTAAGGAAAAGAAAAAACAACTCCAAAGTATTCGCCTGTAAATACTTTTCCACATAATATCTCTGACTAGTTTTTAAAATACGATATTTTCGAATACGACTAACACTCTTATCCACAGTTACTGAGTGATCATGAACAATAGAAACTCGGTTATCCACTAAAACCCTTTTCTTGGCATTTTGCACCTTACACGCAAAAATCAGCTCTTCATAATAGAGAAACGTCCCCTCATCAAAATAGTCCACATTTTGTAAAAGTGTACTATCTACCATAAAGAAACAACCAGATATCACATCCACAAAAGAGAGCGCGGTCTGATAATGATTATCTTTATAATAAAGAAACTTCTTTTTAAAGTATCTATTAATAAGAGGAAGATTCAATGAAACTTCTATCCATACATTCGTTTTTTTCCATCCTCGATTAAAAGTTCCATGTTCTAAAATAACTGGTCCTACCACTCCAATTTCTGTCGTAATATCACTAGAAAGTAAAAGTAAATCTTTTTCATTTTGAATAATTACATCTGCATTTGAAAAAATAATATGACATTTGCCTAAAGTTTTTATTAAATAGGAAGATCCCAAATTCATCCCAGCTGCATATCCTTTGTTCTCTTCGCTTTTAATAACTTCTACTTTTTTATACTTTAATTTTTTTAGTTTCTTAAAGGAATCATCTGTAGAGCAATTATCCACCACAACAATTTTATCCAAACAAGAATAATCCACAATATTTTCTAATAACTTTTTTGTAGTACTATAATCATTATAATTAATAATTACCATACCTAACTTCTGCATAGTCTCTCCTACTTTCTTACCTCATTATAAAACATATTAAAATTTAAAACAATAAAATTCTAAGTACACACTATCTTATTAGAAAGGTTAAAAAACAAAATTATAATACAATAAATGCTAACAGAAGGAGACGTAATGACATGTCCCGAAAACAAAGAAAGCAATAAAATTAAAATAAGACTAACAACATTCATATAGCGAATAAAATTAAATTTTTTTGTTTTTAAAGATTTATAAATTTGATATAAGATATAAAGATAGGGAATAAAAAATAATAAACAACCAACAAGTCCTGTACTATAAAAAACATCATAATAATCCATTTCAATCATTTTGCTAAGATCATCCTCATCATGAATACCAAGACCTAAAACTTTTTTAATAAGGGGGGCATTATCATAAGAGATACTCTTTCCCTCTAAAAAGGTAACACGTTCACTAAAAATAAAATGGTCTATTAAATGAGTACTTGAAAAAACATCGGTTATATGATTCACCCCTAAAAAGTCCAAATGAACTTGAATGTTTTTATAAAAAGTTGTTTTAGGAATTATTAAAATTGCACTAGTTATTATTACAACAATTCCTGCCATCAATGCCATTATCCATTGATACCTTTTCTCTCTTATCCAACAGATAAGCATATACATAAAAATAAAGAATAAGGTAAGAAAAAAAGCTAATAATGGAACTTTCGTTCCAATTGTCAACATTACTACTAAATATATTATCAGAAATAATATTTTATAAAATTTGTACTTAAAATTACTAAAACCTGAGATAAATATAGGAAATAAAATTGCCATAATAGCACTAATCTCATTCGCAGAATAAAACCATCCAATACTTCCTCCTTTAGTGACATCATAACTTTGAAAACCTGTATGCGTAAGAGTGGGAATAAATAAAAACAAAAGATAAATACAAAACAGACGAATGATTATCTTCTCAGAAATCACAATAGAGTCTTTTATAAAATAAAATGAAGTAAGTAATAATGGAAAATAAAAGAACTTAAGTAACATCTGTAATTCTGAAAACAAGAAAGAGTCTCCACCAGTACTGTATAACATAACCATATAACAAATACTATAGAGTAAAACTAACACATAATAAACAAGACACCTCTTCTTTTGAAAGATAAAAACGACACTATATAGTACAAAAAGCAAAAATAAGAAACGAAAAATCATTCCAATAGTAAAATGAATATGAAAAACTTCTAAAAAAATAGCCGTTATCACATCTAAAAAGGGTTGTAGATACAAAAATACAATTAGTAAAAGAGAAAAATTTGTCTTCATAAATTGATGAATCTTTTTCATACTAAGCTCCTTATAATACTAAAGCCATTATAACAAAATGATATAGTCAAGGCAAGTGTCCACTTATGTCAATAAGGGTCCTGAAACATATCTAAATACTTTATCTTATTATATAATATAAATAGAAAATAGGAGGTATATATGGAAGAAGTACAAAAGAAAAAAGAAAAAAACATTTTTTATTATCTACTTTTATTTTTAAGTTTTATTTCTACACTTTCTCTGTTTGTTATCACAATCTTAAATAATTTAGAAGATGGGATAAAATTAAACACATTAATTCCACTGGCGTTATTCTCTATTTTTTCTATTTTCTTTATTATCACAAATTACAAGAAAACAAACAGAGTTTGGCCAACTATCATGGCAACAATTTCTTTAATTTTACTAAATAGCCTACAAATCGCTCTAAATTTAAATTTTATTAATCTCACAAACAATGTTTTACCAAACTTTAGCAATCGCAGTCTAACAGAGGTTATTAAATGGTCAGAGAAAAATAATATAGATATCGAAACTGTTTATGAATTTAGCGATATGGTAGAAGAATATTATGTTATCAATCAAGATATAGAGCCCGACACTAAGCTAAATGAAATAAAAAAATTAACAATTGCCATAAGTGAGGGACCAAATCCAGAAAAAGAAGTAATTATACCAGATATGGATACTTGGAATAGTGAACGTGTTTTAACATTTATAAAAGAAAATTATTTAACGAATATAGAGGTAGAATTTCAAGAATCCTCTAAAATTAAAGACACAGTAATTGAGCAAGAAGGAAAAGGCAATCGAAAAAGAAATGATTTATTAAAATTAGTGTTTTCAAGAGGAGAAGAAAAAGATGAAAAAGTTGGATTAATCGATCTAACTAACAAATCAAAATTTGAGGCAGTATTTTGGTTAAAGCAACATACTATATCCTACGAGTTGAAAGAAGACTTTTCTAATAAAATAAAAAGAGGAAATGTCATAAGCCAAGATAAAAAGGCTGGTACTATTATAAAAGAGCAAGATGAAAAGGTTTTATTAACCATCTCTAAAGGTCCAAAGATAAAAGTTCCAGATTTAATCAACATGAACATGACAGAAATTACAGAATGGATTATAAAAAATAAATTAAAAATAGAATTTCATGATGAATATGATGATAGTGTAAAAAAGAATAAGGTAATAAAAGCTAACTACAAAAAAGGAGATGTTATTGAACAAAAGACATTAATTACTATCACTATTTCAAAAGGGAAATTAACTATGCCAAAAGTAGATGATATTAACGAATTAAAAAGCTGGTTAGAAAAATATCAAATTCCTTATCAAGAAGAATATCAGTTTGATGAAAGAATAGAACAAGGGAAAATCATTAAGACCTCTCACAAAGAAGGAGACACAATAAAAAATAATGAAACAATTATCATTACTATTTCCCAAGGAAAAAAGACAACGATACCAAAATTAATAGGTATGAAAAAACAAGATATTATAAAAAAACTAAAAGAATTAAATCTAAATTATAATTTCATTTACGAGTACGATAATAAAGAAAAGGATATTGCTATTAAGCAGTCTATGAAAGAAAACAGTGAAGTTTCAGAAAATACAACCATTACTATTACCTTAAGTAATGGAAAAAAGCCAACAAATTCTAGCAATAGTAATAAGAATCAAACAACCAATAAACCTTCCAATAATAATACCAATACTACTCCACCATCTCAACCAGAAACACCAAGCTGTACAGCCAAAACCTATACAGTTAGTTCTAAAATTAGGGATATTTTTACAAGCTATGATGGTTATAATGGAGTAAGTAATGCACTATATAAATTTTTTGCAGATAATTACCCTAATGTAAAAATCACTGTAATTGGAGTTAGTGGTTCTGGAATGAGTCCAGGATCTTATATTGAAGGACTAAGACCAGGAAGTTCTATTACTAGTTGTAATAGTAATCCCTATACAATATCTATTGCACAATAAAAACACTTTCACTAAAGAAAGTGTTTTTTCATGCTAATGATTATCTAGTTTTTACTTTTGTCATCTTTTCTTCTCTTGCTTCTACTACTTCCTTTTCCAATTCTAACATTGCATTTTCTGTTAATGTACCATCTTTTATCCAACCTATTTTTTGCTCTGTTTCTTGCAATTTATAATTAGAACCTTTGCATTTTTTAAAAAACATAAGACTACATATTGATGTAACTAATGTTGCTCCCATAAATAGAGAGCCTAAATGCATATTAGCCTGAATTATTTCAATGGAATTAAAAGGTACTCTGTCTAGTCCAAGTAAATGACCTCCTACCCTTGAACTACAAAAGGATAAAACCCAGCTATTTGAAATCCCATAATACCACTACCCACTGCTTCCAAAAGAAAGGCAGCATCTTTTTTTCTTTGTAAAGATATTTTCTTATTCTCTAAGTATGATAAAACTTCTGATTTAGTCGTTAACGTTAATTTAAAATTTTTCATAATAAAAACTCCCTTCATTAATTTTTATAACACAGATTATAATATATTAAAATTAAAAATTTATCAACAGCCTCCACCTCACTTATAACAAAAAAAATCAACATTTAATGTTGACTATTTTATGTTATATTAAGCAATTTCTACAACTTCTACAGGCGCTGTAGTAGTAGCTGCTGTGTTTTGTTGAACTGGCTGTGTTCCTAAATTATCTACTACTGGAGGCACCACTTGCGGAGCTACTGTCTCAACTTGTGGTATTGCTACCTGAGCAACTGTAGGAGAAACCATCTCAGACTGAGATGAAACATTTTCAATTACAGGTGCAACTGGCTCTACTGGCATAATAGGACTCATAGGTACAACCTCTGGTTGTGCCATTATAACTTGATCCATAGGAAGAACCTCAGGTTGTTCTACTACATTGGCAACAGGAGTAACAATATCAGGTTGTGTCATTGTAACTGGAGTAACAGGTACAGCTTCAGGTTGTGGAGTCATAATAGGCTCTACTGGTACAACTTCTGGCTGTACTGGCATAGCAACCTCTACTGGTGCAATTTCTGGTTGAATAGACATAGCCTGTTCCATAGAAAAAGGTTCACTTTGTACAGGCACTACTGGCTCAGTAGACATCATATCTGGCTGCATAGTCATCATTGACTCTATTGGTGCTGGTTGAATTGGATCTGTTACTGTCGAAGTTGAAATTGATTCTGGTTCCATAACTGGAAGTGTTTGTGTATTATCCATAGGATTAGCCCCCCCATATATTTGATGTGGTTGATTATCGATATTAATATTAGGAACAACAGGACTAGCACCACCATAAATGGTTGGAGCCTCTACTACAGGACTTGCCATCTCCACTGGAGCAATTTCTGGTACTGTAACATCTGTTGCCTGTGGCATTGCAATCTCTGGCTGTTGTACCTCCATAACTGGTGCAACATTATCAACAGGTTGAATGTTATTTTCACTTATTGGAGTTGACACAGCTGAATCTGGTACAACATCTTCCACTGGTGCAACAACATATGGTGCTGCCTCTGTTGGCGGCGTTACATCTACAGTTGGTGCAAGTGGCTCTACTACATCACTCGGCATTGCAACTGGCTCTACATTTTGAGCATCTACCCCTGGACTTGGCATATCCATTGGAGCAATTTCTGGTACTGTTGATACTGACGAATTATCTATTGGTGTAGAAGGCATAGATGGTGTTGCCATAGCACTTTGATCTATATTAGGCATAGTCATTCCTTGAGACATTTCCATAGAAGGCACTCCTCCCATTTGCATATCATTAAACGCCATTTCAGGAACAGCCATTGGTGCTCCATCAGTCATTGGTGGCATAGCAACAGATTGAGCACTGTCCAAAATAGCCTGTGCTCCTGCCTGAGAAACTTGATTCATCTCTTCATTTCTATTTTTACCTTTACCTTTTTTACTAGAAGTAGCAATAAATATAATTAAAGCTATTATTAGTAATAAAACTCCACCTGTAATTAACATACCGGGAATCGTTAAAAACCAACTGAAGTCAAAATTCATTGCTAATATCATAACATCTATCTCCCTCATACTTTATTCTATTACAATGATAACAAAAAAATGAGGCCATTGCAAACATTATTTAGGTTTGACACCATTTGACATTGTAAAATCTGTCCAATACTTTTTTTCTTTTGGAAACAAAGTAAAACACATTTTTTCTTTTCTAACTGGATGAATAAAAGAAAGCTTATAAGCATAAAGCGCAATAGGCGTTTTATCCTGCTTAAAATATCTCTGATCACCACATAATGGATGACCAAAATGAGAAAATTGTACCCGAATTTGATGATGCCTACCAGTTTTTAGGCTAACTTCTACTAAAGTTTCATGCCTTTTTACATTACGTTCTATCACCCTATAAAAAAGCTCACACCGTTTTCCAAACTCTTTTGTAGTAACAATACTACTTCCATTATCTAACTTTTTTAAGTAATCCACCAAGATACCTTCATCCTGTTTTATAATTCCATCTACTACTGCTAAATATTTTTTCTCAAAAGAGTTAGACATTTCTTTTCCTAGTCTACCTGCTGCCTTAGATGTTCTTGCAAAAACCATAATACCACCAACAGGCCTATCGAGCCTATGAACTAATCCGCAATATACCTCTCCCTTTTTTTGGTATTTCTCTTTAATATATGATTTTACCATAGTAAGTAAATCAACATCTCCAGTAATATCTTTTTGACTTAAGACATTCACTGGCTTTTCTACAACAATAATATGATTATCTTCATAAAGTACATTCAATTTATTCATTACTTTCCCATCTTCCATAAATTCCACAAGGAAGTGCCAACTTACTATTTGTAATGGGAAGGCCCACTTCTCCTGCTGTTACAATTCCCTGATATTTTTTTTGCACCGTTACTGTTAAAAGATTTAAAAGTGTCGTTGCAGAAAGTCCCGTCGTATAAGAGTTAATTAAGAAAAAAAGTGGCTGATCGCTCAATATTTTCATACATTGCTCTATGAGATATGTCAAATCTTTTTCAATATTCCAAACTTCTTTATTCACACCTCTTCCATAGCTTGGTGGATCCATAACAATAGCATCATAGTGATTTCCCCTTCTAATTTCACGTTCTACAAATTTTAAAACATCATCTACTAAATAACGAATAGGCCTATCTTCTAAGCCATTCATACGAACATTTTCCTTACACCAATCTACCATACCACGAGAAGAGTCTACATGTGTAACACTAGCACCTGCCTTAAGACAAGCAACAGAAGCTCCTCCTGTATAAGCAAATAAATTTAAAACCTTAATAGGACGATTAGCACTCCTAATTTTTTCCATCATAAAATCCCAGTTTACCGCCTGTTCTGGAAAAAGACCTGTATGCTTAAACCCCATCTGCTTAATATGAAATACTAACTCTTTATAAGATACATTCCATTCACTCGGAAGACTTTTTAAATTTTCCCAATAGCCACCACCTTTATTACTACGATGGTAAACAGCATCTATACTGTCTCTATATTTATCATATAAAGAGCCTGTATTCCAAATAATCTGTGGATCTGGTCGAAGGAGAATATACTTTCCCCAACGTTCCAATTTTTCACCATTAGAACAATCCAGTAACTCATAATCTTTCCACTCATCTGACTTTCTCATAAACTTCACCACTTTCTATCATTACTTTGTTATAAGTGTAACCTTTTTTGATATGCTTCTTTTTCCTTATAGAAATCTAGTACATAACACAGCATCTCATTTTCATCACTAAAAATTTCCATTTCATATCTTACTTTAGATACTCTAAACTCCAAACTATCATTATTATAATATAAAAACCATATTTTAGCACGAAAAAACAAAACGAAACATTCCTATCACCAATCTCTCTAAAAAAAGAACAGTTGCAAATTTCACAACCGTCCCTTTATTATCTAAAATAAAAATTGGATTCAATATACTTTTGATATAATTCTTGACATTTTTCTTCATTCATAGCCTCCTTATTAACATAAGGATTTTCAATTCCTAACTTTTCATACTTTTCACTACCAAGTTTATGATAAGGAATAAACTCTATTTTTTCAATATAATCTAATGTCTTTAAATAATCTACTAATAAATTCATATACGAGTCATTATCATGGACTCCAGGTACTACCACCTGTCGTATCCATAATGGCTTTTTCATACTTTGACAAACCTTTACAAATTGGAAAAAAGCACTCCTATCTCTCCCCACTAAGTCTTTGTATCCTTCTTCTGTTAAATGCTTAATATCTAAAATTACCAAATCTACGTATTGTAAAATATCTTCATATCTTCCAACACCAACTCCTGCTGTATCTAGGGCTACATGTATACCTTGCTCTTTCAACTTTTTTGATACTGCTATCAAAAAATCAACTTGTAATAAAGGTTCCCCTCCAGAAAATGTCACGCCGCCTTGCCCTCTTCTAAAATATGGTTTATTTCTTATTAATTTGGTCACCAAGTCATCTACTGCCATATTTTCTTTTCCAAAACTCCACATTTCAGGATTATGGCAGTATTTACAACGTAGCATACAACCATTTAAAAATACAACTGTACGAATCCCTGGACCATCTACTAGACCAAAGGTTTCAATAGAATCTACACTACCACATGTTTTCATATTACATTTTACCATGGAATGTTCTAGCGATTACTTCTTCCTGTTGTTTTCTCGTCAAACGATTAAAACGTACGGCATAACCAGATACACGAATTGTTAAGAGTGGATACTTGTCTGGATTTTCCATAGCATCTTCCAAAGTCTCACGATTTAATACATTTACATTTAAATGATGAGCGCCCTGAACAAAATAGCCATCTAAGACACTTACCAAATTATCAATCTGCTCTTCCTTTGTTTTTCCAAGTGTTGAAGGCACAATTGAGAAAGTGTTGGAAATTCCATCTCTACAACATTCCTGATACTTAAGCTTTGCAACAGAATTAAGTGAGGCAAGCGCTCCACTAGCATCACGTTCATGCATCGGATTTGCACCTGGGGCAAAGGCAACACCTGATGCTCTTCCATCAGGAGTAGCACCTGTTTTAGAACCGTATACAACATTTGATGTAATCGTTAAAACTGACAAAGTTACTTCAGCATCACGATATGGCTTATGTTTACATAGTTCTTTATAGAATTTATCTAACACTTCTTTAGCAATATCATCTACTCTATCATCATCATTCCCGTATTTTGGAAAATCCCCTTCTACCTTAAAATCTTTTGTAATGCCATTTTCATCTCGAACAGGACGAACGGTTGCATATTTAATAGCAGAAAGACTATCGGCCACAACAGAAAGTCCTGCTACACCATAGGCCATCAATCTACGTACCTTGGTATCATGAAGTGCCATTTGTCCTGCTTCATAAGCATACTTGTCATGCATATAATGAATCACATTCATAGCATCTGAGTAAATTCCAGCAATACGCTCTAAAACATTAAAATAGGCATTCTTTACTTTATCGTAATCTAAAACTTCATCTGTTATTTGTGGAACATCTAAAACCTTATCACCCTTTATTTCATCCACACCACCATTGATAGAGTATAAAAGGGCCTTGGCTAAATTACAACGTGCTCCAAAAAATTGCATATCTCGTCCCACACGCATAGCGGAAACACAACAAGCAATAGCATAGTCATCACCATAAAGAGGTCTCATAATATCATCATTTTCATATTGAATAGCATCTGTTTCAATACTCATCTTAGCACAATATTTCTTAAAATCATCTGGTAATTCTTCACTCCACAAAACTGTCATATTAGGTTCTGGAGCTGGATCTAGATTTGTTAATGTATGAAGAATACGATAAGAAGTTTTTGTAACTTTTGAACGCTTATCTTCACCAATTCCTGCAAGAGAACAAGTAACCCAAGTAGGATCTCCCGAGAACAACTCATCATAATCTGGTGTACGTAAATGACGTACTAGACGCAATTTAATAACAAATTGATCAATTAACTCTTGGGCCTCTTCCTCTGTAAGAGTTCCTGCTTCTATATCTCTTTCAATATAAATATCAAAAAAATCATCTACTCTACCTAAACTCATAGCTGCACCATTGTTTTCCTTTACAGCAGCAAGGTAGGCAAAATAAGTCCATTGAATTGCTTCTTTTGCATTTTTGGCAGGATGGGAAATATCTGCACCATATCGCGATGCCATCTTTTTAATTGCATCTAAGGCACGATATTGCATAGAAACATCTTCCCTTAATTGAATTAAATCATTTGTCATTGGTCCTTTTAAATTATCCCAATCACTTTTTTTCTCTTTCATTAGGAAATCAATTCCATATAAAGCAACCCTTCTATAGTCACCAATAATACGCCCACGTCCATAAGCATCTGGTAATCCTGTTAAAAGTCCTACATGGCGACATTTGCGAACTTCTTCACTATAAGCATCGAATACACCTTGGTTATGCGTTTTTCTGAATTCATTAAAATATTTATCAACTGTTTCATTCAACTTATATCCATAGGCATCCAATTCTTGATACACCATACGAATTCCACCATATGGATTGACAATTCTTTTTAATGGTGCATCTGTTTGAAGCCCCACAATTACCTCATTGTCTTTATCAATATATCCAGCATCATATGTATCAATACCAGACATATGCGTACAATCAATATCTAACACATGTTTTTTTAATTCTTCTTTTAATAGTTCCTCACATCGTTTCCATACCTTCTCGGTTTTAGTAGAAACTCCACATAAAAAACTTTCATCTCCACTATAAGGTCTATAATTTTTTTGAATAAAATCTTGAACGTTGACTTCACTAGTCCATATTCCTTCTATAAAATTTTTCCATTCTTCCATTTTATCTACCTCCACTTCTATAGTATATCATTAATGCTTAAATGCATGAAATCTTTTTCAAAAATTTGACAGAAATATATATAAAGTTAACACCTTAATCTTTTTATATTATCCTCTACAAAAAAAGTACTTAATCTAAATTACCTAGATTACGTACTTAAACAACATTTTTTTAACTTATCCCTTATATTCTCCCCCATTAATATGAAATACTTGCCCTGTAGTATAAGTAGAATCATCACTTGCTAGATAAACATAAATCGGTGCTATCTCATAAGGTTGCCCAGCTCTTCGCATATCACTGTCAGAACCTAATGTTGGCATTTTCTCAGCTGGGAAACTAGCCGGCTGTAAGGGAGTCCAAAATACTCCTGGAGAAACTGCATTCACTCGAATATTTTGAAGTGCGAGGTTTGTGGCTAACGATCTAGTAAAACCAACAATAGCACCCTTACTACCAGTATAATCAATCAACTCCCTTTCGCCTTTAAAAGTTGTAATGGAAGTAGTATTAATAATAGATGCCCCACCCTTTAAATGGGGAAGTACTGCTTTTGTTAAATAAAATATCGAATAAATATTACTTTTCATTGTATCATCAAATTGCTCATTACTAATATTTAACAAACTTTTTTGTGGATATTGCACGCCTGCATTGTTAACTAAAATATCAATATGACCAAATTGTGATAAGGTCTTTTCCACAATTTCTTGGGAAAACTCTTTCTTTTTTAAATCTCCTGCTAAAAGCAATACCTCTGCACCTAAGTTTTCCACATATTGTTTTGTATATTCTGCATCTTTTTTCTCATCATAATAAACTAATACTAATTTAGCTCCTTCTTTTGCAAAATAAACTGCTACTGCTCTCCCAATTCCAGAATCCCCACCTGTAATAATAGCAACTTTATCTTTCAATTTTCCGCTACCTACATAAGAGGGATTATCAAAAATGGGAAGAGGTTGCATCAAATATTCCATACCAGGCTGACTCGATTGATGCTGAGGGGGAAATTCTACTGGAAATTGAAAACATTTTGTTCCAATTCCCTCCTGATTTACATACTTTAGCCCATAGTCATCTGGATTTTGATTATTAAACATAATGTCACTCCTTCTATTAACATTATGAAAAATAATACAAAAAAATTTATGCTTTTATATTGCTATCACCAAAATAGTAACTATTCTCATTTATTTTTCCATCTCTTTTTCATATAACTTTCGATAATCAGCACAACTTCTCAAAAGCTTTTTATGGCTTCCTTCTCCTTCTATCTTTCCCTCTTTCAAAAATAGTATTCTATCACTATTAATAACAGTGCTAAGTCTATGCGCAATTATCAAAATGGTATACTCTTTTTTCATATTATCAATAGCCTTTTGAATACTCGCTTGTGTTTCATTATCTAAAGCACTCGTCGCCTCATCAAAAAGAATAATCTCAGTTTTTTGCACAAATGCCCTAGCAATTGCTAGTCGTTGTTTTTGTCCTCCACTTAGACTAACGCCACCTTCCCCTACTACAGTATCATACCCTTGGGGTAATTTCATCACGAAATCATGAAGACAAGCAAGCTTACAAGCATCTATCATCTCTTCTTCTGTTAAGTCATCCTTCATCAACCTAAAATTATCACGAATACTCATATTAAATATATAAGGATTTTGACTAATTATCGTAATATTAGAACGAATTGATTCCTTATCCAACGTCTTAATATCAACACCATCTATCGTAATTTTACCACTATCCACATCATACATTTTACATAAAAGACTAAATATAGTACTTTTCCCTGCACCACTTTTACCAACAAAAGCAACTGTCTCATTGGCATTAACTTTGAAATCAATATGATCTAAAACCTTTTTATTATCATCACCATAATGAAAGACAACATTCTTAAATTCGAAATTACCTTCCACTTTTTCCAAATGTTTCGTACCAAAAGTCTCTTTTGGAAACTGATCACTATTAATAATATCAAAAATACGAGAGGCAGATAAATTAAAATCCTTTACCTGTTCTAAAAGAATTCCAACAAATCGAACGACTGATGTTATATGTCCATTATAATTATAAATAATTAAAGCACTTGCTACTGTTAATTCATCATGCGTAATTAAAAAAACTAATAAAAGAATTAACAATAAGTCAAATAAATCATTTAAAGAACCATGTAATAGTCTATATTTTCTATTCACATCACCCATTTTATAACGTTCACTATTAACATCTTTCACTTTTTCATGAAGCTCTTCCATAAAACTATTTTCAGCATTTAGCATTTTAATATCTCTTAATCCTCTTACGATTTCTCCAATAAATCCAGAAACCTGTTCATTTTTCTCGCGAAATATTTTATCCTTTTCATTTCTTTTCCTTACTCTAGTAGAATCTACTACATAAAGAATTAAAATCATAGAAATTAAATACAAAAATACAAGTTTATTAATTAGAAAAACTGCAAGTAATATTCCAATATCAGTAATAATATTAGAAATATATTGATTTAAAACATTAAAAATATCAGCCAGTTTGCTAGTATCATTAGTAAGTCTTTGAATAAACACACCAGAACTGTTATTATCCATACATTGATTCTCAATTTTTACAATTTCTTTACCTAACATAGTTTGTAATTTAATAAAACTCTCACGATATACAATTTGTGCATTATAGTTTGCAATATAGTGAATTATATTCCGCACATTTTCTAACGCATACATCACAAATGCCACTAATATTAGTTGTTGCCAAGCATTAGAAGTCAAATTTACAATTGCTTTAGCACTTAATATAGGAACCACAACACTAATACCAATTCCAACAATATGGCATATAGTGTACTTTATGAGTTTTACTTTCAAATCACGCACATATTGCCATACAAATTTTAAATAAAACCAAAATTCTTTCATCATACTACACCTCTACTTACTAATTAAAAAAGAAACATCAATCTACCATTTACACAAAAAAAACGACCACTTAAACAACAAATATTGAATTATAAGAAACTTTTGATTATAGTATTATTACAAATACAAAAAAGAGGATACGATAAAATTAGCCCCTATTTGTATTTGTAACGTATCACAGAAAACATGTTTTTATAATATGTTTTCTTTTTTAGTGTTCATAATGTTTTAACGAAGTCGCAATAATAAAAAATATAACTGCTAAACAAAAATAATGTTCCATGTATTCCCTCCTTCTATTTAAAATCATGAGGGAATTTATCGTATCCTATTTGATTATATAATTTTTTCTATATTTTGACAATCCTCAGATAACAAATTTCGAATCTCTTTTGCATACTGTCTAGAAATCCAAATACGATTTTTATTTTTTAGAATTAAAAAATGATTCTTAAAGTCCACTTTAACTATTTTATCCATATTTACAATACAGGAACGGTACACTCTAATAAATCTAGAGGGAAGGCGGGACTCTAGTTGACGAAGTGAAACAGAACAGTCAATTTTTTCATTTTCAGTAACAATCGTAGTTAGGCGACTTCCAAGCTCAATTGTAATATATAAAATATCTTCAAATGATATGCAATAATCTATATAATGATGTTTTATAATTAAACATCCTCTCCTATTTATCCAATCTGCAATTTGCATCACGTCTGAGTGCAAATTTTTAGTCCAGTTTTCATTTATTAAATTAATATAGTCAAAAATCATAAGGCGACATTCTAAAAAAGAGTACTTATCTGTTCCGAAAATACTTAAAATAATAATATAGCTAAGCCAATCACTTTCCCTAATTTCCTGAGCAATCGATAAAGCACTTTTATTTTTCAATCCACGAGAATCCAATATATAAATTTTTTGATCTGAATCTTGCATATAGGATTCCAAATCTTTACTATTAGATATCAAGAAAGTAGAAAAATTAATACTATTCTGCATCATAGCTTGATTAATAGTACTCTTAATCTCTTTAGCAGTCTGCTCACAATTTTCTACTACTATAAATTTAAGCATAGTAATTCTCCTTCTGAATGAATCCCTTATAACAACTCACATATATAAAGCTTCTAAAGCAAAGTATCGAAAAAGATACATCCCTAATATAAAAGAAATCCACCTAGACTTAGGTGGAAACTATACAAGTAACAACACTTAACAAAAAATATTAAATGCTTCTTTATTTTATGAAGTTTCCTTCATCTATAAACAGCTTACTTATAAGACTGTTTTACCTATACTCGAAAGTTCGAGTTTAATATCCATCTGGTAGCGACGGAGGGAATCGAACCCCCGACCTTTCGGGTATGAACCGAACGCTCTAGCCAGCTGAGCTACATCGCCATTTCACATAAGCAAGTCTATTATATCAAAAGATAATTCATTTGACAATATGTTTTATCTGTGAATTTTACTTTCTAATATTCTGAAGTTTTTTTATTAGAACTTCCTATTCACCTTCATCAATAACGGTATTAAAAACAACCTTTTCATCTTTTACCATTCCATATTTTTAATTTTCAACTAAGTAAATCTATATATTATTTCATAAAATGCAATTCCAAATAAGCTTAACATACCAAATGTAAGTATATGCTTACGTTGTAAAACATTCCTCCCATTCACTATTAAATATAATATCACCCCTATTGTTATTACCATCACAATAGCAGGAATCATATGATTGTAATCTTTTATATGAATTAACTTATTTATTCCCTCTGAAAGAAAAACAGCAGGTAATAAATTTTGACCAAATTGTTTTAAGATACTATTTTTATTATTAGCATAATAAGCGCCTAAGCCAAATATAATTCCACCAAGAAAAGCACATACCATCCATATTATCATATATTTACCAATAATAAATGCATGTTGGTTCAGTACGGATTCAAATCCATAATATCCAAGGACACAAAATATTAAACACATAATACTAATTAATATTGAATTTTTTTTACTTACTTTAAAATAGTAACTCAACAAATAAGCAGGTATTAACCAAATTGCCCCTGAATTCGCCAAAAAGTTGAAATTGATAGATAAATATTTTTGGCCTATAACAGTCGCCATTCCAACAATTAAACCAACTAAAATTGAAACAATATACTTATATGTCTTTTTCAAACAATCACCTCATTTGTACAATCTGAATAAACATGAGTAGTATCATTATCCTGATATTTTATAAACACATTCCAATAATAGAAATCCCAAATTCATAAAATAAACAGACTTATTATTTTCACCTTTACTATTGATAAAATTTAATATTACACTAAACCCATTTTCCAATTTATATACCTACTTATAATCTTCAATATCAATGTCAAACATATTATTAATACTTATCATAATATTATCATTTCTACAGATATCATAAAAACCTTTCATACTTCATCAAATTCTCTAAATTATAAATGGTAAAAATCTTCTACCCCATATATCTTTGATACATTAATAAACAAATTTCACGAACTTGTAATTTAACTAATCTAGACTTTTTATTTCTTCTATATACGCATATTTGGTATCTTTATATGACTTTATATTATCATACAATTCTTTAGCATAGTCAGATATTAAATCAACTCTTTTATTACCAGTATTAGTATAAACTAAAGGTATTGTATTTCTTTTCTTTGTTTCAAATGAAATAAAGAACCTGTTTTTTGGCAAAGTATCAGTTCTAACCAAACTAGAGGCCTTATTAAATTTTTTCCATGATAGAAAGTATTTATCAAAAATATTACAAATATCCTCTTCCCTTTTTATATACAAATCTTCCAATGATATAAGATCTCTTTTAAATGCCAATTTAACAACCTCTGATATATATTTCATAACATATTTATCAGCATTTCCTTGTAACTCTTTAGCATAACTGTAAACCATTGAAACAAACTTTTCTGCAACCGTGATATCTTTAAAACCAATTTCGGAATTTCCCGTTTCATTTTCTAAAATAATAATATTATCATATACTTCTTTAATTTGTTCTAAAGAATGTGTATGCAACCAAATATAACAGGTATGTAAAACCCCATCAAGTCTATCTGTACAAAGTTGGGGTGATTTATTTTCTAAGATATGAAAGTTAAAATAATCATTAAAAACTTCTATAGATAACCCATCATCCTGCAGAAATTGTTGTATTTTATTATCTTTATTTATTATATCCACTATATTTTTTTCAGAGGATTCCTGATTAAGATAATCCCCCAAAACATAGTCAATACAATGGGCAAAGCATGGTGTTCCAACATCATGAAATAACGCCATAATAGTTTCTTTTTTATCATGAGTAAAATGCCATGTCATATGGGCTACAACTAAGCTATGATCAAAACGTGTATACCTAAATAAAGGTGAATATAAATTGGTATAATCACAACCACAAAATTGTGTTACATGTTTTAATCTATTTAAAGTATCCGTAGTTAAATATTTATCTATAAACTTCGGATACTCATCATCTATAAATAAATTTAAATAAGAATCCATCTCATCACCTCACTATAATTATTTCATTCTAGCATTTCATATATCAACATTTTTTATAAATCAAAACACTTAATTAATCAAAGTCGTATCATATACAAACATGATACACTTTCCATAAATACTTGATAAATTAATTATAGCGCTAATACCTCATAAAAAACAACTGGAATTTCTGAAACACCACTAATAAATGAATGAATTATAATTCTTAGCAATAATTCCGTTTTATTCATCAAATTATATTCATGTAAGAAAATATTATACTTTTATGAATACCTTAAAACTAATATTTTATTTAATTACATTAATCATAGACATCGAGCTTTCTATGATTTTTTTAAAACGAAAAAATCAATCATTTCTGATTGATTCTATATATCAAAGTTCGAACTATTCGAACAGACTGCTTATTGGTGCGATAACAGTTGCTATCTACAACTTTTCACCAAATTAAGAATTAATACATAACTTGTATCAATTTCTAATAATATTCTAACAAATAATAAAGAAAGTAGCAATTCTTTATGCTACTTTTTACCACTTTCTGGTGTCATTTTTTTTACTAATCTTGGTCCCTCAATTTTTGGTTCTTCAATTTCTTGCATGATTGATAATTCTGAAAGTTTCTTATAGTTTTCTAATTGCTCATCAATAAATTCTTCATTCATCACTAATTCTTTTTCAGTAGTAGGTTCTTTATCATGAGCCAAAGTGTCATCACCTAACTTTTTCATAAAATCATCCATAACTGATTCCAAATTAGAGATTGAAGATAAGTTCTCTAATTTTTGTTTTTCAGTTTCTAATTGTAATTTAATAGCACAAGTGTCCCTTATAATGTTTTCTAAATTTTTATCAAATTGCTTTTCTTTTTCAGGTTGTTCTAGATTTTCTTCATATTCTTGAATTGATGAAACTTGTGACATTTCTTCTAGACTTCGTATATAAATCATTTCATCAAGTAGTTCCTTTTTTTGTTTGAGTTGTTCTAATGAATCATTTTCACCAATTTTAATACTTTCACTAGTATTTTTATTATGCTCATCTGTTTTATTCCTTTTGGCTATTTTGTTAACTAAATTATCTTTTCTCATTAAAATAGATTTTTGATTATATATATGTCTATTTTCTTCTAAAGTATCTAACACCTCTTCATTATCTAAACTATCAAGAATCGCATTATATTCATTATCAAGTTTTTTAGTAATAATTTTAATAAATGTATACAAATTTGCAACTGGAAACATAGATAATAATATCCTTGCTGCATATTCTTCAGATTCAACCACTGAACTAGATATTAATGAAACTAAATTGACATTATTATTGGTCTTTTGATATCCCTTATCATTCAATTTTTTATCAAATTCAAAATGAAGCTTTTTTTCTTTTTTATACATAAACATAATATTAAAACACGATACATAAACAGAAATTCATTAGTTACAAATTTTCTTTTGAATTTATGTCTTAAAAAATTATTGCCAATCGGAATACGGATCTCCACATTGTTCTATTGCATTAGGATAGCTTTTTCTAAGAATTTTTACCATTGGTGTACTATGTTCATTAGAATATCTTAATGTAGCTTCATTGGGCTCATCATAACTAATTATAAAGTCAGGAATATATTTTCCTTTAATTCTTAATTCATTATAACTTTGACTTTTCAAAGTTCTTTCATTTAATTCTTCCATAGATACCCATTCTGGATATTTTATATACGGAGCAATATATTTATTACTATGAGAATTTTGAGAAATAGCATCAAACGAATTAACTTGAATAATATCTTCTGGTAGTACTCTAACATATCCAAATTTAACACCTGAATCTCCATGATACATAGACCTATTTTTTTCCGTTATTGTACTATAATAATCTATTCCATCTTCATAAGTCCCATCATAAAAATGTTTTCCAGAACTCACTCTTCTTACCAAAAAAGTATAAGTTTCATTGTCATATATTATAGTTGGAATTAAAACTTTTTCTCCATTTAATATATATTCCATATTAACTATATTTTTATCTAAAGGATTTGTGATAGATGATGCAATATTTTCACGCGAACTTTTAATTACATTACTTAAAATTTCTAATTTTATCTTTTCAAGATTCATATTTTTATATTTAAAGAAGACCTCTTTAATACGTTTATTAAAAAAAACAACATCTATCATATCTTTTAAAAATTCTATTTCATACACATTAACACTACTATTCATTAAAATTTCTAAATACGTTTTAAATTCACTTTCAGAATCGTTTAAACTGCTTGCTATTTTATTTTTCATATCATTGTATGATTTTACTTTAATAAGCGTTTTATTATCTGCCACTAACCTTAGAGATTCTTCTATATCACCATAATAACCAACAAATTTTTCAATAAATCGATCATCATCTAAAATTTTTTCATCCAATCTATATTTTCCATCAAAATCATCGTGAAACAATCGATAATAATCAAAAGTAGCTAAATGTATGGCGGCATTTTCTCTATCTTTAAAAAATTCACTTTTTCTTATATTATCTGGAAGTTTCCCCAAAATGAAAGATAAATCACAATTATTTTCTTGTATTATTTTTGTAATCAAATCTTTTCTATTAATTGGGCACTCTTGTAAAACTTCTTCACTCATATAAATTTGATTTAATTTAGAGATGTTTAAATTTAAAATCATTTCATATGTACTTTTTATATATTTTCCTTTTAATATAGCAAAAATATTTTCTTGGTTACTAAAAATACATTCTAATTGTTCTAATGAATAATCATCTTTATGATTTAAGAGGACACATAGATCATAATCAGAAAATGTATAATTTCTAATATTTATTCTATCTTTAAATAATTCATATACTTCCTTTTTCATTCCTTTAAATAACTCACTATTATTTAATTCTAATAGTCTTTCAAAATTATTTTTAAAATATAGTAATTGTTTATCACCTGATAATTTTGTAAATACTCTAAAGAAATGACTATAATCTTTTAATTCAATATATCTATTTAATAAATTATAAAAGGATTCATCATTAGATAATAATTTTCCTATTCGGTCTATTTGATTATCATAGTCTTGAAGTTTCAGATAGTTTTTTGATAAAAGCATTGCGAATATTTTAGACTTAGTTAATTTGTCATATGGAACATCATTAGATAATAATTTACCAAATTTATGATTATTTTCTAGTATTGTTAAACCTTCATCATCTAATAAGTAATCAATGACCTCATCAGAAAAACACATATATAATCTTTCTAATGACCAATAATCAAGATTCTTTAAAAACACTTCTTTACAATAATCATTAAATATATAATCTTTTAAACTATTTAATTCTTGTTCATTAATAACCACACCCTTGGAGTCAGTACTTTTATCGATAAAAGCATAAAGGAGAGATGGAGAATAACATAGATTATTAATTCCTTTAAATTTATTAATAATAATTTCGACATCTTTAAATGAAATTTCACTATATTTTATAAATGAATTAGAAAAAATTTCATCAAACATCATTTTTTCATTTTGAATAGCAACATATTTTAAGTCATCCGAAATATAATCTAAAAATTCTTTATATAATTCACTGGGAAGTTCTTTCATAAAAACTGAAATATTTTTAATTTCATTGATAAAATCCTGTTGTAAATAATGCATAAATTTGTATAGTCCATCTTTTAATACATTAATCACATCTAAATTATTACTTTGTTCTCTTAATTCTTCTTCTATATGAGCAACTACGTGATGAGTATTATGCCCTAAAGTTAAACTTTTTAAAAATAAATCATTATCAAATAATTTTATTTTATTTGGAAAAAAATCACTTCTAAACAATACTCCAGGAAATTTGTCTAATTGAATAATATAAAATATAGTCTGTTCATTAAAATAAAATGATCTTAGTTTATCGTTATTAGAAGATGCAATTAAAGCTAAAAAATTAAAATCATCATTTTCAATTATATAATTTCTAACTTTATCATCTAGTAACAGATTTATTACTTCATCCTCATTAAGTCTATTTTCATACTTTTTTCTAAAATCTTTAAATGATTGTCTCCTCATAACTAAATCCCCCTTCTTGAAATTGTTTTATATAGTAGCACAAACTTTAATGCTTTTCAACTTATACAAAATTTCTATAAATTAATCTCAAAATCATCTTTTTCCTTCCCATAATATTTGTTGCTAGAATTTAAATAACTAGGAATATCAACATAATCAAATAATTCATCCTCTTTAGTCATATTCTTAAAAAACTCATTTGTAGCAGTAAATAACAATTCATCTGCAACAACATTTTTTGATTTATCTAACATTTGATTAAAAATTCTTTTTCTGTCATCTCGTTCTGTTTTCATTCTCTCATTGTGTTCTTTTTCATAATCTTTTACAAGCATTTTAAAACTCTTAACATGTTTTTCTCTTAAGGATACTAATTCTATATTATTTTTAATTAATTCTATCTTAATATCAGGATTAGAATTATAAGATTTTTTATCTCTTTTATTATGTGATCCTATCTGTGCTAAATCATTTAAAGTATAAATAGGTCCACTTCTAAATATTGCATAATTTAAATTCATATAACCTTTAAATTTATACAAATTAAAAAGTACCAACTTCACTCAGAAATTGATACTTATATATTTAGACTCTAAACTATAAAAGTTCAGACAGATTGCTTACTGGTACCCTAAAGGAAGACGTTCAACAACTTTTTTATTTTAAATTATACTTTTTTAAAAAATATCTTAAACTTACTTCCAATATAGTATTTCCATCATTTATAACTTTACTTTTATCATTTATATATTTTAAAAGTTCTTCTTGCGTTTTTGTTTCTATTAAATATCTACCTACAACTTTAAATAAATCATATCCATTATAATCTTCTGTTTTTATATTTCCTTTAGAAAACTCCAAATCATTCATATTAGGCAATCGTTGACTGTTTTTCAAATTCATTATAATTTCTAAAAATTTACCATTTTTAATTAATTTTTCAGTTGTACCATCAAAATTTCCAACCAACGATTCGTCAAGCCAGACAATTCTTTCCATATTATTTTTATCATATATAAATTTTTGAAACAATAAATGAAATGACTCATGAGCAAGAGTGCAATACCTCTCATATATATTTTTAGGATTTAGTAATATTTGTGTTTCTCCATTTGATAACTCCTATAAATATTGACTTTGTCAATTTTCAAGTGTGTTTACTAAATTGTCATAATTTAGTTATATTTATTGTTATATAGCTATTAATTTGTTATAATTAAAGGAGAGAAACTTAATTGTTGAGTGCTTGCCAACTTTCTTATGAAAGGAGGCTTGATATTATGAAGAAAAAAGATTTATTAATCTCATTTCTAATATTAATAATCATTTTATTAATAGTCTCTTTAATGATTCTATCTATAAAGAAATAGCACTCAATCTAGCATAGATTAAGTGCTTGACCATTTACGGGTAAGTACTCAACTCGCCAAAGTTAAGTATTCCCTTTTTTATTTTATGCAAGTTCCCTTGACATATTCATAATATCATAAAAACGACTTTTTTACAAGTCGTTTTGTTATTTTAACCCGAAGTTCGAGTTTCCTATCAATCTGGTGCGTGTAGTAACCACGTTTACAATTACTTTAATTTTTGAATATATATGTAATATTCATACAAGAAATCATAATTTTTTTTAATATAATCAATGTTATTTTCTATAATTTTAGTAAGTATTGTATTAGCACAATAATTATTTTTATCCATCAATATAGATATTTTTTTGGGGGGGATAACTTTCCCCGAATATGTATGCATATTCCAATATTCCATTTTAACATTTTTAATATCACTATCACTTGGATATAATAATTTTAAAAAACTTTCATAATATGTATTCTTAACTTCATCTATGTCATTATAGTCAAAATCTTCTTTTGGAGTTAAATTTAAAACAAGAAAAATACTATTATCAAGAATATACTTCATTTTTTCATATACTTTGTTCCGTTTTTTAGTATCTTTTAAATTTCTTTTGACTACATAATTTGGAATGCATTTTATACAAAATGGAATTCGCATATACATAGTTCCAAACCAATATATAAATTTGTTACAACTACTTTTTGAAGTTAACCATTTTAGCCAAACATCCATAATAGTAATAATGCCTTTTTCACCTTCTACAAAGAATACTTTAGGTGTTTTTTCTACATAAAGAGAATTTTCTCCAATCCTAGGTTCTAAACCATTTTTAAATATTGTATAGAGATTTTGTTTGTTAGTATAATGAAAATATGAATGTTCTAAATTGATTTCCGAAATATCTTTACATAAAAAATTATTTTCCATCTTCGATTCCTCTCAAATACTTATCTAATACTTCATCAAAATCGGATATATATTCTTTATCTTGTTTTACTTTGAATTTATCATATTCTTCATCCGCTTTTTTAATTGCCAATTTATGTGATATTTTACCAGAGTTATCTAATAATTTGCTATTATTAAATGATAAAAATTGATCTGTTGTTTTTAGTAAATCATTCATAGTTAAAATATTTTCTTCTAGTGTATTATATTCTGCATAATCAATAAACATGGTAACTAGTCGATTTAATCTATCCATTTCCTTTTGATTTAAATAATTCTTGGCAATATGAGTATCACTTCTCATTATTTTGTCTTTTGGACTTCCTTTCCAAGTAGTTAAGCCCATATTTGGTTTATCACTATTAGCACGACTCTATATTATCTCTGCAGCTGTTTCACCCGTTATGGCAAAGTGGAGTTTGTTTTGAATAATCTTATAAAAAAGTTTTGTTTGTTCACTATTTTTATCATAATCGGCACATACAGTTTGATAGATGTCTGTAATTTTTTGATAGCTTCTTCGTTCACTTGCTCTGATATCCCTAATTCTCTCTAATAATTCATCAAAATAATCTTTACCAAATTTCTTGCCGTTTTTTAACATATCATCATTCAGTACAAATCCTTTAATAATATATTCTCTTAAAGTATTAGTAGCCCAAATACGAAATCTAGTAGCAGCTTTAGAGTTAACTCTATATCCTACTGCAATTACTGCATCTAAATTATAAAAATCAACATTTCTTTTTACATTTCTGTTTCCCTCTTTTTGAACTATCTCAAATTTCGAGATAGTTGTACTTTTTAATAATTCTCCTTCTTCATAAATATTTATAAGATGTCTATTTATTGTTTTGACGTCTTTGTCAAATAGTTCACTAATTGTTTTTTGAGTTAGCCAGAATGTTTCGTCTCTATAAGCAACACTTACCAAAACATCATTTTCTTCATCATTATAAAATACTATTTTTTTTCATTCATTAGAATCACCTTACTTTCAAGCCACTAGTTTTATTTATAAATATTATACAATAATTTTACATTCTTTTCATTAGTGCATCGTCACTTTTTTTGAAAATATTTGAAAATCTGAGAAAAGTAGTCTTTCTATGTCATCATTTATTAGATTAAAGACTAAGTAATTATATAGTTTTTATTGATTGTGTAATCATATTTTAGTATCATAGTAGTCATTTTTGCAAATGCAAAAATAGAAATGGCACCACGAAAAAATACCATTTTACAAGTGTAAAATAATTTTAATGGTGTCCAACGCTTATGCTCATTCAAAAAATGTGATGTTTTTTAAAAAATTAGTGAATAGATGGCGACTTGTATTTTTATAAAAAGAAAAATAATGACAGTTAGTGTTTGCTATTTATTTTGAGAAAATCTATTGACAAGAGGCACTTATAATTCGTCATACTTATTTGCTAAAGCAAAAATATTTTTTTGTTTTAGCGCATTTCAAAAAAAAGAATTATAAGTGGATTCCTATTGTCCAATAGAGGAATTAAAATAATTGTTAGTTAGTGATTTAACTCTCAAAATTATTTTTTAAACTAAAAAATCAACTTCCTTTTAGAAAAAGTTGATTGATTAAATTCAAACTCTTTTTAAAAGTTCGAATGTATTTCCTACTGGTGCTCGCACTCGGACTTGAACCGAGACTTCCTCGCGGAAAATAGATTTTGAGTCTATCGCGTCTACCAATTCCGCCATGCGAGCAAGTACAAATACATTATAACATAAAATATCTGTATTTGTCCCACTAAATTACACAAAAAAGTAAAATTCGCCTATAAAGTCAGTTATGCTATGCAATGAAAAAAGGATACCAGTTAAATTTGCTACCAATTATTTTACTTCTGCAATAACGAAATCCAACAGCTATGATACTCAAAAATATATTGTCATTACATCTCCAATTCTTTATATTTTGACTGGTATAAATCGGAATCTTCAATTACTTCTGTTTCCTCCTCTAAAAACTTGCGCATATCAGGCAAATCATCAATTGTAGCAAGACCAAAATAATCTAAAAACTCATTTGTAGTTTCATAAAGAATAGGACGTCCTGGTAAATTACTTCTTCCACTTTCTTTGATAAATCCTTTAGCAACCAATTTTCGAATCATCTGAGCACTACTAACACCACGAAGATTATCCACACTTACACGAGTAATTGGTTCATTATAGGCAATAATCGCTAAAGTTTCTAGAGCAGATTGGCTTAATGTATTAGTATCAGGATTCTCAATTAATTTTTGATAATAAGAACGATGTTCCTTTTTCGTTGTAAGTTTAAACTTATTTCCTAAAAAATCAATACGCAATCCTCTCTGTGTATTATTTTCATATTCCAACTTTAACTTTTGCACCAATTTCTTTGCCTCATTATCGTCTATTTCTAAAGTTCTCTCAATCTGCTCTAAAGTTAAGCCCTCTTCCCCAACCACGAAAAGAAGCCCCTCTAATACTGATTCTAAATTCACGATACCACCTCACAAATTATATCATCAAAATTATTATTTTGAACAATTCGCAACTCCTTTTCCTTGGCCATTTCTAAAATTGCTAAGAATGTTGCCACAATATATTCTTTTGAAAATTCAGGAAAAAGCTCAAAAAAAGAAACTTTTTTCTTCTTAAATAAAATCTTTTTAATATCGGTCTGCCTTGAGGAAACCGATATTTCTTTAATCGTAACTTTTGTCTTTAATGGCTTCATCTTTTGCATTCTACGCAAATACTTTTGAAAAGCATCTAATAAATCATCTAAACTAATGTCACCCTGTAAGGAAACACCTTCTTCTCGATACTGTGAAAAGTTATCTGGGGCCTTTGTATAAATTTCTTTACGAATTTCTTCTTTCTCTTTCAAAGTTTTTGTAATTTCCTTATAAGCTTGATATTCTAATAATCTAGCCACTAAATCTTCTTTTGGATCTTCCTCCTCCATCTCCTCTTCTACTGTAGTCCTTGGAAGAAGCAATCTAGATTTCATTTCTATAAGTTCTGCAGCCATTACCAAATAACCACTAGAAATTTCTAAGTTTAATTTTTCTTGATGCTCAATATACCTTAAATATTGATCCGTAATTTTTTCAATTTCTATATTAAAAATGTCCATTTTACTTTCTTTAATCAAATGAAGTAATAAGTCTAGAGGTCCCTCAAATTCATCAATACTTATATCTAAATCCATTTTATCCCCTCCAGTATAATAACAGTATATCATAAAATAAGTATATATGGTATACTTTGAAAAGGTGATAAAATGAAAAAATTTCATATGGTAGATGAAAATTTTATTTGTGAAAACTGTCACAAGCAGGTAAAACAATTACACTATACAGCAAGAGATCATTGTCCATACTGTCTATATTCCAAGCATGTAGATATTAATCCTGGAGATAGAAGCAATTTATGTCAAGGTCTTTTAAAACCAATAGGAATTGAGAAGTTTAGAGAAACTTATAAAATATTATATATTTGTGAAAAATGTGGAGAAAATCATAAAAACATCCTAGCCAAAGATGACTCTATGGACAAAGTAATTGAACTTTCTAATATAGAGAGATAATGCCCTAAGAGATTTCACAATCATCAATAATCCCCTTTCTAACATAACGGAGCATATTATAAACCTCTAAAAATAGTCTTTTACGAGTATTGGAATTATTTTTCCAATTTTCTTTTTGTAAAGAAATAGAGCCAGCTGGACAATAACTATAGCTAATCCAGTCTGGCATATACCTAGATAATGTCAACATACATCTTTTTATATGATAAATACTGGTAACTACCAATACTTGTCTTATGTCTTGGAGAAGTCCTACTTTCTGTAGTACAAGTAGAGAGCTTAATACATTCTCTGTAGTATTATTAGAATCTGTCTCTATCAAAATATCCTTTTCTAATACGCCTCTTTCAAGCGCATACTTTTTCATTAATACACTTTCCTCTATCGTGCTCCCATTTCCTCTACCACCAGAAAGCAACATTCTAGGAGCCCTGTTTTGAAAATAAAGTTCTATAGCCTTATCCATTCTCTCTTCTAAAAAAACAGAAGTTCCAAAAACTAAAATCAAGTCACCCTTTTGAAAATCATCCATTGGAATAGAAAATAGTATATCTTCTACAATAGATTCATTAATTGTACTCCTATCTAACGTAGATAATTTCATAAAAAACACCTCAAAGTTTCTAAATAAGAAGTTAGAATTCTTTATTAATTCTTTGGTTTAAAAAACAAAGCAAAAATAAAGGAAAATACAATTGCTGCAGTAATACCTGAGGCTGTTAAGTCAAACATTCCCATAACAATACCCAAAGGTCCCATTACATCTACTTTTGCTAAAGCTCCATGAATAAGTAAATGCCCAAAACTAGTAATAGGAACCATAGCACCTCCGCCGACTACTTCCACAATTTTATCATAAATACTAAAGGTATCAAGTGCAGCACCAAGAACTACTAAAATACTAGTAATATGCCCTGGCGTTAATTTGGTATTATCTAAAATAAGTTGTGAAATAAGACAAATAAATCCTGCAAATAAAAACGAATATACAAATATCATTCTACCGCCTCCAAACTAATAGCATGTGCAATACTTAAAATATTTTCTTTTTGATATACAAAGGTAGGAGAAAATAAGGCTCCCGTTGCAACTAATAAAACACGCTTCAATTCCTTTTTCTTAAGTTTGTCCATTATCATTGTAAAGTTGACAAGAGCACTACAGACAGGACCAGACCCTCCTGCTTGCACTTGTTTTTGTTTATCTGTATCATACAAAATCACACCGCAGTCATTATAATTTTTACTAAGGTCAATTTTATACTCTTCCCTCATATAATCCTTTAAAATCTCTTTACCGTATTTGCCTAAATCCCCTGTTAAAATTAAATCATAATAATCTACATCTCTTTTAAGATCAGTCAAATGTCTATAAATAGTATCCGCAGCAGCACCTGCCATTGCAGCACCCATATTAAAAGGATCTTTTTGATTATAGTCAATAATACGTCCAATAGTTCCTGATTCGACTTTTATCGAACTTTTTTCAGCCGATATTAGTGCTGAGGCACCACCAGTTGCTGTAAAAGTAGCAGTCATTGGCTTTGGTGCTCCATATTCTGTTGGATTACGAAACTGTTTCTCGCTTGACATATTGTGGGAGCTTGTAGCAATTACCACATTTTTTTTACGCTTGCAATCTACAAAGGTAGATGCCAATATCATTGCTTCTATACTAGTAGCACAAGCACTATAAATACCTAAAAATGGCGTATTTAGGGGACTGCCTGCATAACTAGAAGAAGTAATTTGATTTAATAAATCACCTGAAATTACCAAATCAATATCTTCCTTTTTAATTCCCTTTTTTTTCAAAAGTAAATTCAAACTTTCCTTTAATAATTTTACCTCTGCTTTTTCCCAAGAATCAGCACCACAATATAAGTCGTCATACTTTTTATCGAAATACTTGCTTAATGGACCTTCTTTTTCATAGGGTCCTACAACAGTAGCAGATTCTTGTAAATAAACATTTTTATATTTACTACTCATGCGCCACCTCCAATTAATATTCGAATAATTCCAAAAAACCAGGCAGAAACTACGCCATATAAGATTACAGATCCTGCTAATTTAAATATGTTACTACCAAGTCCATAAATGGGACCTTCCTTTCTGTAATCAATCGCCGCCGAAGTCATAGAATGTGCAAAACCCGTAATAGGAATCAACAGACCACAGCGTGCAAAACTCACTAAATTGTCAAAAAATCCTAATGCTGTACATAAGGAAGCAATAAAAATAAGTGTAATCATCATACACACAGAAGCTTCACTTCTAGAGATGTGAAACTTATGACAAAATAGTTGAATTAGTGTTTCACCTAAAATACCAACCAAACCTCCAACAATAAACGCAACAAGGGCATTTTGTTCTCGATGTTCTGTTGGCTTATGCTTACTCACTATCTGTTCATACTTCTTATTTACCATATTAATCACCATTAGTAGCATGAATATTTTTTTCTAAATTATACAAAAAAAGGAAAATATTCTTTTCCTTTTTAAAGTCTTGTCTTTAATTTATTTAAAACCTTACTCTCCTTTCTTGAAACTTGTACTTGAGAAATCCCCAAATTCTGTGATACCTCTTGCTGTGTTAAATCTAGAAAATAGCGACTATATATTAGATTTCTATCATCCTCTTCTAAAGAGGCAATTTCTGATTTTAAATCTAATACTTCTGAGGTTAGCTGTTTTTCTTCTACACTTAATCGATCATATAAATTAATATCTTCTCCTAACATGGCATCTAAGCTTTTCACCATCTCACCCGAAGCTTTTGCTTCTCTCAACTTCTCCTCGTCAATTTCTAAAAAGACCGAAAGTTCAAAATCACTTGGCTCATGCATTAATGTTTGACGTAAAACGTCACGTCCTTTCTCTAATGCTCTATTTAGTTTTAACATATCTTTACTAATTCGAACACTCCTAGTCTCTTGTACATATTTATGAACTTCACCAAAAATATATTGGTAAGCATAAGTAGAAAACTTAACACCTTTTTCAGAATCAAAGTTTCTATATGCATTCATGAGTCCTATCATCCCTACTTGATATAAGTCTTCCTTATCAAAATAACTTCCATACTTTGCAATAATACTCCAAACTAAGTTTTCATATTCTAGTATGTCATCCACTTATTTTCCCTCCTAGTTTACTAAATACTGAAACGCATCTAATTCACTATCTACAAAAAACAATTGTTCTTCTCGTCTTCCAATACATGCTTCTTCTTTTTGCGTTAATCCACATAATGCCACTTCTCCACAACTTAAAAATATTTCTATTAGTTTATTGCCAATTGTAGAAAAAATATCATTGCAACTCACTCTTACTTCATCAAAATTAATGACTAATTTTTTAGTCCCCTGTTCATATAAAAGATAATTAATCTCCTCGGAAAACTCTTTAATTGTTTTCTTATTTAAAGATCCATATAAGCGTAAAAATATAATTCCCTTGTTTACCTTTGTTGTTATTAAAAACATACTTGTCACCTCACATACACTATAAATCAAAATTATCAACCTGTCTTTCATTTCGACAAAACATGACAAAAAATTCCGTCGACAAATTATGACACTATGTTATAAAAAAAAGAAGATAATTAATTAATATCTCCTGTTATAGCCTTTTTTAAAGTGTTGCATATCAATCTAAAGTAGCTCAATTTATCCACATTAGTGGTAGATATTAAATCTCCTCTCGCTACTTCCTTATTTCCATCCTTCACAACAATATCACCTAATTTTTGGTTCTTCTTTATAGGCAAAGTAGGTTCTTCTACCTTTGTTTCTACGACATATTTTTTAGCCTTTTCTCCTTTTTTTTGAAGTATAGAAACATCATATGATGGCACTAATGTAATTTTTTTCTTAGAAGCTTTATCAATTTCAATCTCTTCGACCTTTTCTCCCTTTTTCTTAATTCTTTGTACTTTAACAGTATTAAATCCATAATCCAAAAGCGAAATCGTCTCAGCATTTCTTACTTTCGATGCTTCCTCTCCTAAAACAATCGCAATTAAGCGCATATCATTTTTTTTCGCTGTCGCTGCTAAACAATATTTAGCGGCATCAGTATGTCCCGTTTTTAGACCATCAGCACCTTCATAAAAGCGAACTAATTTATTTGTATTTACAAGCCAAAACTTATTTTCTGTATTCTGCCTTAAGTAATCCTCATATACAGAAGAAAAATTCAAAATCTCTTCATGTCTCAAAAGTTCACGTGCAATAAGTGCCATATCATAAGCACTAGAATAATGATTTTCCTCATCTAGTCCAGTACAATTCTGAAAGTGTGTATTTTGAAGTCCTAAATCCTTTACCTTTTGATTCATCATTTTAACAAAGTTAGCTTCACTACCACCAATGACTTCTGCCATCTGTACAGTAGCATCATTAGCACTTGCCATCGAAATTCCCTTAAAAAGATCCTTAATAGTCATTTTTTCACCTGGCTCTAAATAAATCTGTGAGCCACCCATTTCTGCTGCATTCTTACTAACCTCAATAACGTCATCCCACTTAATTTTTCCAGATTCAATATTTTCCAATATAATAATTTGTGCAACCATTTTAGTCATAGAAGCTACTGGCACCTGTTTATCTTTTTCCTTTTCAAATATAATAGTACCTGTAGACTCTTCCATCAACAATCCACTAGCAGCATTAGGAATTAAATCTTCAGCCTCTACTGCAAATGGAAATATAAATACCGCAAATATACCTACTACTAATAACTTCTTCATAACAACCTCCTATAACTTTTTATGACAAAAAGTGCAAAACTATTCTAAAAGAGTGCAAACAATTATATATTGTAATAGGTGATCCCATGAAAAACATTATAATATACATATCTATTATTACTTTAATTTCGATATCCATATTTATATTTTTAATTACAAAAAAGGATGAAGTTAAGGAAAATAAATTAGAAACTTTAAACCATATCGATAAAAAAGTTCCCTATTTTAACAAAAGCTATACAAATCGTTACATAAAATATCATCAACAAAAAAAATCTCTTCCATTAAAATCTGTAATTATTCACGTAAATATTGGCCTAGATAAAGATTACTATCAAAGTACAACAATTGCACCTAACTTATACACTAACAAAGTTCTTGTAAATAAATATCACTATTTAGAAAAAAATTATATTCCACCAAATTTAGTTGAAGTTTATGAAGGCTATAGTAAACCTGGAATGCATTTAGTAAAAGAAGCTGCCAACCATTATCGAAAAATGGCAGAAGAAATGAAGAAAAATAATCTAACAATACGGGTTATATCAAGCTATAGAAGTTTTGATTATCAACAAAAGTTATATGACAAATATAGCCAAATAGATGGAAAAAAAGAAGCAGATAAGTACTCTGCACGTCCAGGATACTCCGAACATCAAACAGGACTTGTTATTGATATAGATAATGAGGCCCTTCCATACGAACGTTTTGGAGAAACAAAAGAATTTTTATGGTTAAAAGAAAATGCACACCAATTTGGTTTCATTTTACGTTACCCAGAACATAAAGAATTTATTACAGGATATACTTCTGAGGCGTGGCATTATCGTTATGTTGGCAAAGAAATCGCTACTTATATAAAAAAGCACAATATTACTTTTGACGAATACTGTGCTATGAACTTATAATTAAGTAATTTCTTTTCGTTCATCAAATTTTCTTCTTAAATACTGATAAATCTGATAAAACATCATAATCAAAATCCATATAAATAACAATAAATTACTAATTTGTACCAGAGATAAGATAGTTTCATTTTTATAAATTTCCACATCAGTTGTAAAATATATTTTATTCTGTACAACAAGACCAATAACTTGAAAATATAAAATATGTAATAAACTAAAAATACATATATTCAAATATCTCAAAAAAGAAGAAATTCTTATACTAAACATTGTATAAATCATCCCCAAGGTTACAAAGACCATTAAAATAAAATACATTGCTAAGGATGGAAAATAAATATATTTCATAATATATTTTAAAAGACCATCAACACTTTGAACAACATAATCCTGATAATAAATACAAATGAAAGTAAAAAATACTAGATAAATAAAAGTAAGAAATATTTTAACTAATTTTACATTTTTTTTAGCATTTAAAATTAAAAATATAAATAACAAAAAACCAATTAATAAAATCTCTATAGACATAAAAGATGAAAAAAACGAATTAAAAACAACTAGAATTTTTTCCATTATATTTAAATTCATTCCCATCACCTCTTATACTAATTCAAAAATATAAATTGTTTGTGTATAATCGTTATCTTTAGTACAAGTAATAAGGGTTAAAGCTCTTACATTATAATTATCTCTGTGAATTGCAACAACACCTACTTTAGGTTGTTCCTCAATCTTTACCAATCGATACTTATATTGCTGATTATTATAGGTTACTTTCGCAATGTCACCAAGTTGCAATCGATATAAATAAGCAAAATAAGAAATATAAGAATCTCCAGAATGAGCCATTAAAATGAAATTTCCTTTTTCCTCATCTGGATAATTTGCCTGTTCTGATACTGTAACATTATAGCTAATGTTGTTATACTTTGATTCTTTTGCCACAAATCCTTTTTTTAACCTAATCTTCGGAATTTCCAAATATCCAATATAATTATAACTAAAACTATGATTAGGCTTCGTCTGCGAGGAAGTAGACCCACCACCACTAGGTGCTGGCGGAACCTCTCCTTCTATATTTTCAACATTAGGTGTTACAATTTCTTCACTAGTACCCTCAAAACCACCCTCAAATAACTTCAAACGAACATCTTCAAAAACCTGTTCTTTTAATAATAATAAATGATTCCAAGATAAACACACTACCCCAATAAATACAAGGAAAGAGCCAAACAGTAGTAGTTGACTCTTCCTTACTTTAATAATTCTCTTTTTTTGGTTTAACACTTTCATAAATGATTGCTATACCACAGATTAGTAAGAATCCACCAGCTATATATAGAATTGTTGGAATATTCATTCCTGTTTCTGGTGTTGGAGTAAGTGGGGTATCTTTCATTACTACTTTAGTAACCGAACCATCAGCTTTTACTTCAAATTCAATACTTTCTGTATTAATTTCATATCCACTTGGTGCAATTGTTTCTGTCAATTTGTACTTACAATTATCTGTTGTAATAGGTAAAGCTTCAATATAGTGAGGTTCTGTAGTTGACACCCATTTAGCAATTTCTACACCATTACAATCTGTAATTACTAATGTTGCACCTGCAACTTCTTTGGAATTTGTAATATCTTGTTTACTAATTTGTACTTTTCCAGTTGGGATATTAAACTCTAATGCTAAATCTGTATTTTGATTATCTGTATCAAATGCTGCTACTAAGGCTGTTTGAGCACCAGTATTAGAATGACGATAAGCAAATACTTGTTGATGTTCAAATGTACCTGTAATATTTGCTTTTATATTAATCTTATTAAGTTCTTTTAAGTTATTTAAAGGTACACGAATTTTAAATTTACTACCTGCTCTAAATACACTACCACTTGGAACTTCTGCTCCTGCTTCATCTACAAGAGTAGCACTACTTGTATTATCGGTAAGTGTTACAGCATATGTTCTAAATAAATCATTACTTCCAACAACTGAAATATAATTAGATTCAAAATATTTTCCATCACTAGAAATACCATAAGTAACAGAACTTTGATCTACACCTAAGGAATCAGCAGGTGTATTTAATTTATTAGCTTCAACTGCTCTATTTGCTAAATCAACGATTAAAGAACCATATTTACTATTAGCAAGAATTTGTTGCTTAATAGTAGCAGAAAGTTCACCATCAGTAGAAGGAGCAACACCCTTTACTAAATCTTGATAATACCAAATAGCAAACTGTGTAACATACTTTTTCTCGTTTGAGCTATAATTACTCATAAAAGAAGAACTATTAGGATAAGAATTACTAACAATATAGGTAATACCCTTATCCGTAAATGTCGTTGTTAAATCTCCATCTTTTGTATAAGTACCACCAGATGGCATTCCTTTATTATGTTCCAAACAATAAAGCTCATATCTAGTACCATTACTATCTACTCCATAAAAATCTGATAATAAAACAACCTGTGGAATATATTGAAGACCTTCATCCTCTGCAACAGTTCCGCCCCAAGTTCCATCAATATGAACTGTTAATGAATTGGGTAATGCCGAAGCCCCTACTGCATATGACTTTCCAACATAAGCCCAACCAACGACACCTATAAAAAACATTACAGATGTTGCAAATAAAAAAGTTGCTATAGTCATTGGGCTCATATTTTTTTTCCATATTTTCTTATTTCCTAGCATAATTATAAACCTCACATTTCTTATATACGAGTTTATTATATCATAAATATCTTATTTGTCGAATATTTTTTAACTAATTTCAAAAATTTTTGTAATATCGCAACTAGGAGTCATATTTTCCTTAGTATAAAGATAACAAAGTATATCCCCCTCTTCTACCTTTTGCCCGATTTCGACATTAATATATACCCCAGTGCTTAAATCAACCTTCTCCTCTTTTGTAATTCTCCCTGCTCCAAGTGAAAATGCAAGATGGGCAACTTCTTTTGCATCTATATCCTGAACAATTCCTGATTTCAAAGAAGTAATAGAAACTACATTTTTACTAATAGCAAGACCCGAGATATCTCCTTCTTGATACTTAATAATTTCTAGCAACTTATGATAGGCTTTTAGCGAATCAATACTCTCCTCTACCAATACTTTTGCATCATCCATTGGTATTTGTCTTCCCATGCTAACCATAGAAGTAGCAAGTTCTACACATAAGGTACGAAGACTACCCTGTTGTTTTCCTTGCAGTACATCCAGTGCCTCTTTTACTTCTAAAGCATTTCCCACTGCTCTTCCCAAAGGCCTATCCATATTGGAAATCATCACTCTTGTTTCTCGTCCATACTTTTTTCCAATTTTAATCATCAAATCAGCAAGCAATTGTGCCTCCTTTTCTGTTTTCATAAAAGCACCTTTTCCAACCTTAACATCAATCAAAATCTTATCAGCACCACCTGCCAATTTTTTACTCATAATAGATGCTGCAATTAAAGCAATAGAGTCTGTCGTCCCTGTAACATCACGTAGAGCATAAATTTTCTTATCTAATGGACATAACTTAGCAGTCTGACCCATCATTACTGCCCCAACCTCTAATACTTGTTTTTTTATTTTATCAGCAGAAAGTTCTGTTTGATAACCCGGAATAGATTCTAATTTATCAACAGTCCCACCAGTATAACCAAGAGCCCTACCACTCATTTTTATAACAGGAACTGAAAGGGACGCCACAATTGGTACTACAATTAATGTTGTCTTATCCCCAACACCGCCCGTAGAATGCTTATCTACTTTTATTCCAGGAATATGGGAAAAATCTAGAACATCTCCACTATTTAAAAATAAATCCGTTAAAACAAAAATCTCCTCATCAGTCATCCCATTAATACAAATAGCCATTAATAATGCTGACATCTGATAATCAGCAACACTTCCTTCTAAATAACCCAAAAAAGCCTCTTTTATCTCGCTTTCCTCTAATGCATAACCCAATCTTTTTTTCTGAATAATATCCTTTATCATATCTATCCTCCAAGTAAATTATAATAAAAGAAAAGATGAATGACAAGCATACACTTTCTTCATCTTATTTTATTTCATTATTCATTAACTGAATCAGTCTCTTAGGATTCTCAATTAATCTTTTATATAGACGATTATTTCTTCTAATCTCCATAATAAATTCAACTTCTTCGTTAGACATAGGTATTTGATAAGGTGCCTTATCTTCTGAAACTGCATATGTATCAATTCCCAGAAAATAATTTAAATCCACTCCAAAAACTCTTCCTAAATCGATTAATGTTTGTAATGTTGGAGTTCTAGTTCCATTTTCGTAACAACAAATACTAACTTTTGTTACATTTATCATATCACCTAATTGTTGTTGCGTTAGCCCACGCTCTTTGCGTAAAGCTTTGATTCTTTGACCTAACACAGCATCACCTCTATAATAGTCTGGCAAATTCCATTATAAAGATACTAAAAGTCAATTTGTTTAAAGTTAACTAATTAGAAACTTTTATGTTTTAGATTTCGATGATAAAAAGGTAACTTTTTCACCAACAATTTCTAACTGAGTCTGCTTCTTATCATCTGTCTCTATTGTCCGTGATTGTATTCTACCTCTAAGTCCTAGAATATCACCTTTTTGACAATACTCTTTTGTATTAAGTGCTATAGTATCCCATAAAGTGCAATCAATAAAATCAGTTTCATAAACACCTTCTAAATTTTTAAAACTTCGAGGTACGGCTAATGTAATAGTTGCAACTTTTTTGTTTTTATCAGTTAAATGAACTTCAAAATCTCGCACCAATCTGCCTACTAATACTATCTGATTAAGCATAATCTCCTCCTTTCTTGTCCATCATAATGGCAAAAGAAAAATTTAACAAATCGTAGAAATCATAAAACAATAGAAAAAAGGACTTCAATTTCCTAAAAGTATTTATAAAAACATACAAACAAAAAACTTATCCATAAACAAAAGATAAGTTTCATAAATTTCTTTTTATTAATTGATTTAGTTCAACTGCATATTCCATTGGCAATTCTTCCCGAAATTTCTCTAAAAATCCTAATACGATAAGTTCTATTGCCTTTTCCTTTGCAATACCACGACTCATCAAGTAAAAAAGGTTATCTTCACTAATTTTAGAAACGGTAGCCTCATGTTCAATATTACTACTTTTATTATGACAGCTGTTATTTACAATCGTATCACTTTTTGACTTCTCATCCAAAATAAGTGTATCACACTTTATTAAAGATCCACTATTTGAAGCATTTTTTTTAATAGCAACTTTTCCACGATAAGTAGCATTTCCTCCATTTTGTGCAATACTCTTAGAAATAATATTACTTTTCGTATTCTTGCCTAAATGAATCATTCTAGCACCACTATCTTGCTCCTGATTAGAGGAAGCTACACTAATTGTAATACATGTTCCCTCTGATCTATCGCCTTGTAAGATACAGCAGGGATACTTCATAGTCTTAAAAGAACCAATATTGCCATCAATCCATTCCATCACTCCATCTGTATCTACCAAAGCACGCTTTGTTACTAAATTATAAACATTAGGAGCCCAATTCTGAATAGTAGAATAACGGCATTTACTTCCCTTTCCAACATAAATTTCAACTACTGCAGCATGAAGAGAAGACTCACTATAAGTTGGCGCAGTACATCCTTCAATATAGTGCAAACTACTATCATCATCCACTATAATCAAAGTTCTTTCAAACTGTCCCATATTCTTACTATTTATACGAAAATAACTCTGAAGTGGTCTATCTAGTGTCGTATGAGGGGGAATATAAATAAAGCTTCCTCCACTAAATACAGCACCATTTAAAGCAGAAAACTTATTTTCATTATTAGAAACAATTTTACCAAAATAACGATTTACAATATCAGGATAACTTTTCATAGCATCCTCAATCGAGGTGAAGATTACATTTTTATTTTTAAGTTCTGCTAACATATTATGATAAATAACTTCACTTTCATATTGCACACCCATGCCATCTAAGTGTTTTTCGCTTTCAATAACCCCTAAATCATCTAATTCATCTACAATTGGTCTTAATACCTGGTTCCAATTATCACGAATCACATCATCACTAGATTTATAATAAATAATATTAGAAAAATCAAAATGTAGGGAAGGCCCAAAATCAGGCAACTTTATTTTCTTAAAATTTTGAAAACTTTGAAGACGAAATTCCAACACATTAGCGTCTTCTTTTTTTACATCAGAAATCTTTTTAATATTTTCCTCTGTTAATCCCACAATTTCCATGAATTTCTCCTATCTTTTGAAGGTTTTTACTAAAGAAGGTGCATAAATAAGTTCTGTATCATAATGAAAATAAAACCCTGTCCCTATTATAGAATGTTTGATACCCTCAATATCATTATCTTTTTCTGATAATAATTGATGAAACACTTCATTTTCAGGAGTGGAGAATATTCTAATTGCATTCTTTTCTAAATTTTCCCGTTGGAAAAATCCCTTTTTTTCATCTTCCTCAATAGGAATATAAACTCTCTCATCAATAACATCTACTTTTCTACCATCTTCACTTGGGGTAACAACAGCATAACTTAAAAAAGTCCACCTCGGTTGTTCAATATCGTAACCATCATATAATTGAACACGTACAAGTTCTAACTCATCCTTATCAAATTTAGTCTTTTCTTTTTTCATATTCTTCCTCCAATACCCTCTTTAAAGATTCAAAAGGAAGCAATGCACATTTTTTACGATTTGGTTGTAAATAAATCTCTTCATATGCATTGAGTTCTCCTAATAAATCCTTATCATAAGGTCTCTCTTCTATCATAGCTTCATAATTTTCCAAATATCTTCTAGCCTCAGCAATACTCTTTCCCAATAACATCCGAATCATAATAGACGTTGCAGAAGTCGATATAGCACAGGCTTCACCATCAAAGTAGACATCTTCAATGACGTCGTCTTTTATTTTATACATAATATCCACATTGTCAATACAAGATGTACTATTCGTATTATTACGAATGTATACACCTTTTTTATCCTCTACCAATCCTTTATGAAAAGGATTTTGATAGTTATCTAAAATAATTTCCCTGCGTAAATTGCGCTCCATTCTATCACATCCTAAAGTATAATCTTAAAAATATCCTCACTTTGTCTCAACACTTCTACTAATTTATCTATATCATCCTTACTATTATACAAATGCATACTAATACGACACGTATTTTTAATATTTAAATCATCCTTCAGCATCTTACTACAATGATTTCCTGCACGAATATAAATATGGTAATGATTTAAATAAATTGCTGTATCTTGGCTAAATACCCCACGAATATTAAATGCTAAAATACCACTTTCACTACTTTTATTATATAAAACAATATTATCAATCTTCTCAAGTTCACTTACTAAGTACTTTTTCAAGTCCAACTCATGTTTATGAATATTTTCAATACCGATTTTATTAATATATTGAACAGCAGCAGACAATCCAATTACTTCGGCAATCGGTGGTGTACCCGCTTCAAAGCGAGTAGGAACTTCTCTTACTTGATAGCTACCATCTGACTCAAAATATTCATTCATACCACCACCATAGTTCATTGGTTGCATCTGTTCTAATAAAGTCTTTCTACCATAAAGTACTCCAACACCAGTAGGTCCTAACATTTTATGACCAGAAAATACTAAAAAGTCAGCCTCCATTGCCATCGTATTCACATCCACATGTCCGACACTTTGTGCAGCATCTACAACAAAATAAATGTTTTTCTCTTTCGCAAGACTTCCAATAGATACCACATCACGTACATCCCCAATCACATTAGTAATATGGGCTAATGAAATCACTTTTGTTTTATCCGTAATTGAACTAGAAAGCATCTCAAGTGTCAATTCATGATTTTCATCCAATGGAACCTCTTTTACAACAATGCCAAGTTCTTTCTGTAAAACATACCAAGGTAAAACATTCGAAGCATGCTCTGCTTTAGAAATTAAGACCTCATCCCCCTTTTTTAACTGGTACTTCATAAATCCAAATACAATACGATTCATAGAATCTGTCATTCCACTAGTAAATATCACTTCACGTGGACTTTCTGCATGAATAAATTCTGCTACTATTGTACGAGCCTCATCATAAAGCTTATCCGTTTTTATAGCAGCATCATAGTCCCCTCTATGAATATTCGCTGTATGATTACTATAATAATCTACGATAGCATTAATCATTTCCTGCGGTTTTAAGGATGTTGCCCCATTATCAAAATAAACAATATCTTGCTTCAACATTGGAAAATCTTCTCGATGCATATCCTCATCTCCTTATAATTTTTTTATCTCTTCCAAAAATCTTGGAATTCTTTCTACAGCAATATTTTCTTCCTGTAATAAGAAATATCGCATTAATAATTCATAACTTGCTTTTTCGGTAAGTCCTCTACTCATCATATAAAAAAGCATTTCCTTTGAAAATGATCCAATATAAGCGGAATGACTTGAGATGACATCATAATTATCAATTAGTAAATTAGGACAAATCATAGATTCTCCATCTTCTAAATTAATAATACTATTTTCCTGATTGCAAACACAACCAACAGCATTTTTTTTCACTTTAGGGTTCACATCAAATAATAGCTTCCTATCTTTCACATTGACACCATGATTAATAATATTGCTGTGTGTCTTACTACCCGTATGAAAAATAGAAAATTTCAAAACCTGGTCCTGATAATTAATAGTACTATAAAAATAATCAACTCTAGCATTATCGCCAGCTAGCTCAATCTCAATATCAAAACTAGCATTAATACTATAATGATGAACAATAAGAGAACTTCCCTTTTCTAAGTGATAACGAATCTTATATTTATCATTTTCTCCCCATATATAAATTTCTTTTTTTTCGCCTTCTGTTAAAACAAATTCTTTTGCACTCTCTATTTTAATAACTTCTTCTTTATCTAATATTATTTTATTCATTTCTTCTTACCCATTACATGACATTTATACTATGATAACCATCTTTTTCTATTTTTTTTGCAAGTAACAAATCGCCTGTCTTTTGAATCTTTCCATCTTGCATAATATGAACATAGTCTGGTTTAATATATTCTAAAATTCTTGGATAGTGCGTAATCATCAAAACAGAAGCGTCTGGATTTTCTTCTAGATAAGAATTAATATTTTGACATACAATTTTTAAACTATCGACATCTAAACCCGAATCAATCTCATCTAAAATAATCAGTTTAGGTCTTAATAACTTTAATTGTAAAATTTCATTTTTCTTTTTTTCTCCTCCAGAAAACCCCTTATTAAGTGAACGATGAAGCATAGATTCACTTAATTTCAAATCGTTCATCCCCTCTTCCATTCTTTTAATAAAATGATAGAGATTGATATTTTCACCACTTACTTCTTTTAAAGCTGTTCTTAAAAACTCGCTGTTCGTAATTCCTTCAATTTCTGTAGGATCTTGCATACCCAAAAAAATACCAAGCCTAGCACGTTCATCAACAGAAATATTGGTAATATCATCCTCTTCAAAAATAATACTACCTGCAACAACTTGATACTTATAGTGTCCCATTATTGTTTTAGCAAGAGTACTTTTCCCTGTACCATTAGGCCCCATGATAGCATGTACTTCGCCTTTTTTTATTGATAAAGAAAAGTCATTTAATATTTCTTTATCATCATCTATTATTTTTACACAAATATTTTTTATCTCTAACATGTAATCACCTGCTTTTTGTTATACAATAATACTTTTAAAAAAAATGTAGTTTTAAAAGAAACACTTGTATTTTACCACATATTTAAAAAACAGAAAAGAATTATGAATAAAAAGAAAAATACTATCTCATAATAACATTGAATATCTGCAAGTATTCACTCCACAAAAGTAACAGAAATGTTGCTTTTCTTTATTTTTTTGATTAAAATAATTCTAAGGTGATGCTTATGAGTAAAAATGGACTAACTTATGGAATGGCTTTCTTTTTCTTGCTATCTTTCGTACTACTGGGACTAATTGTAGTAAATGAAAAAAAAGTGGATATTATGATGCCAAAAATAGAAAAGAAATTTCATGAATATATAGATGAAAATTATAAATCCATAAAAAATGAAATCACTATTGATAAAATAATATATGATAAAAAGAAAAAATATTTCAAAATAAAAGTTACAAATAAAGAGAATAAACACTTATATTTTCTTCTCTACTATAAAAACAAAAAAATCACATCTACTTTCCAAAAAGACTATAAAGAGGGAAAAACCTTCATTATCTATCTAGAAAAAACGATAAAAAAAGAAATCGGAATTAATGATCTATCTATTAAAATATCTTCATCATTCGATAAATTGGGAAAAGCGGTAAAAGTACGATTATTAAAAGAAGAGGATTTAACATCATTGAAAATTTATACTGTTGTAAAAGAATTTTCATTAGAAGAGTTTACACAAGAGGAAATTATCAATACGATTTATAAATTTGAAAAAAATCTAAAAGACAAAAATGCAAATCCAAAAGACTATAATTTTACCTTCACAAATCTAAAAGAAATTACACAAGCATTTAATATTAGCAATATAACACTTCCCACACCTTATCTAGAAATCATCATTGAAGGTATTTTAAAACATGACAAAACAATAGAAAATCAGTATAATATAAAATATAATTATCTAAATTAAAGGAGGAATTACAATGCAAGATTGCCTATTTTGTAAAATTATGAAAGGTGAAATTCCCACAAAAACAGTTTACGAAGATGATACTACGAAAGTATTTATGGATATTAATCCTCTTTCAAATGGTCATTTATTAATCGTACCGAAAAAACATCAAGAAAATATTCTAGATATCGATGATGACTTCATAGTACATGCTTTTACGCTTATTAGACAAACACTTTATCCACTGTTAAAAGATAAATTAAAGTGCGATGGTCTTACTATCCAAGAAAATAATTTCTATGGACAAGATATTAGATGTTTTCATATTCATTTAATACCAAGATATAAAAATGATGATTTTAACCATACGAATAAAAAAGAAAATTTAGAAGATATTGATACCATTTATAAAAATCTTACAGAAAAGTAATTACAACATCAATTAAAAAAATAACAAGTACTAAAAGTGTCACCCACTTTGGTATTTTTTTTATAATTTTATCCATCCAAGGTTTTACTAGATATAAAAACAAAATAGAAAGTACTCCCCATAATAAGCTCATCTCTAAAGAAATATAATGTCCAAAATGAAACTTAAAATTAGTATAATCCCAAAAAACTTTATGAAATATTTTTTCTATTATCATTCCACCAATCAGCTCTAAAACAGTAAGTGTTACAAAAACAATCATAAAAATAATAAATAATTTCAGCCATTTAGGAATTTTCTTACTATGATGAAAGACATACCGAGTGATAAAAACAATAATAGCAACTCCAAAACCATAAACAGGAATCCAGGGACCTGCTAAAATCCCATTATTCATGGAATGAAAAAAAAACGTTTTAAGTGTTGTTTCCATTAAAAATCCTAACATCGAATAAATTAAAAACGTATTCAAATAATAAAACATAAAATCACCATTCATAGTTTTCCCAAAAACAAATAAAGTATCAAGAATAATTTGAAATTTTCAAATCTAAAATTTATAATGCACTTTTTCTTAAAGTATGCTATAATATGCAACTAAACAAGGAAGTGATTTATATGGATTTATTAGTAGAAGCTCATATTGAAAAGGCTAAAGAATTGATTGCTACCAACACATGCGATAATATGTTTAACATGATTTATCCTTTTTCTAATGAAAATCTTGCAGGATGTCTAAAAGAATTTCATCTATCTAATAAAGATTGCTTAACTGTACTTGGCAGTTCTGACCAAGCATTAGATATGTCTTTATTTAACGCGAAATCTATAACAGCATTTGATATAAATCCATTAACACCATATTATTTTTACCTAAAGAAAGCTGCTTTAATGGCGAATCTGTCCTATCAACAGTATTTGGAATTTTTTTGCTATCTAGATTATCCAGACTACTGGAAAACAAATGATAATGCTTTTAATAAACAGACATTTGACAAACTAGTGCCCTATTTAAAAGATGATAATTTAAAATTTTGGTCATCTTTATTCGACACTTTTACATCTTTAGAAATTAGAAAAAGTAACCAACTCTTTTCTTTTGACGAGTCCTCATATCAAACCTTAAAACAAACTATCAATTATCTAAATGAAACTCATTACGATGAATTAAAAGAAAAGGCAAGCAGCCTAGATATTAATTTCTTAAATTTTGATATCTATCGATTGGAAAAAGAACTATCACAAAAATATGATTTCATGTATTTATCCAATATCATTCAATATACAGATAAAATAATAGACCATAACTTTTATACTCTCACAGAGGAAGAAAGCCAAACGAAACAATTAAACCACTATAGACAGATGATAGAAAATCTCGGAAAAAATTTGAATGAAGATGGAAAAATTATGGCTGGGTATATCTATGCCATCAAAATGTCTCATCATAAAAAAGCAATATTTAATGGACCTGTTCGCGATAAAGTTTTTAAAGACGATTCATTTTCTTATATCTATTTTCCAGCAATTAGTACTATTGACTTTATGACGAAACACAGATTTAATCCTGATATAGAACAAGATGCTTGCCTAATATACAAAAAAGATAAGAATTAAATCTTTATCTAATTCTTATCTTTAGTAGTGTAACTAGCAAATTGCACTACCTAAAATAATAGCAAGTAAGATATATAAAACAATAATAATGATATATCCACTTCTACCACCTTGGTGGCAGCAAGTAGTTGTAGTATTTGTTTCACCACATGACATAGTTAACACCTCCTTAATTTAATTATATATAAGCACCTAGAATAATTATTAAAAGAATAAATAATACTAAAATGATTGCTGATGATGATACGTAGTTACCCATCTTGATTCCTCCTTTTTTTCTGATATTCACTCCTATTTTATGGTAAAAGGCTCAATTGTGTGATTATATATATCACAATTCATAAAAATATTTGCATAAAAATCTATAATTTGATATGATAATTAAGAAATTTAAGGAGGATTATATATGCGAAAAAAATTATTACTACCAATCAATCTATTATTGATATTAACCGTATTTACAGTTGGTTGTACAAATGCAAAATTAAAAAATGGAGAAGAAAAAGTCTTAAGCTTTGATGATGGAAAAATCACAGCAGATACTTTATATAAATCCCTTAAGGATAAATATGGCATTAATGTTTTAATGAATCTAATGGATCATGAAATTTTAGATGACAAATTTAAAACTAGTGAGGAAGAAAACAAGCAAATTGATGATCAAATTAATCAAATGAAACAAAATTATCAAGATAATGAAGAAGGATTTAAAGCAGCAATAGCACAATATTTCGGAGTAGCGGATGAAAAAGAATTAAGAGAGTTATTATCTCTAGAATATAAAAGAAATTCTGCTGTTAATGAATATATAGCAAATCATATAGATGAAGCAGAAATTAAAGAATACTACAATACTAAAACAATTGGAAAAATTAAAGCAAGACATATTCTAATTACACCTGATGTAAAGGACGATATGAGCGAAGATGATAAGAAGAAGGCAGAAGATGAAGCATTAGAAAAAGCAAAAGATATCATTAAAAATCTAGACGAAGGAAAAAGTTTTAAAAGTCTTGCTAAAAAACATTCTGATGATGTTGGTACCGCTAAAGATGGCGGCTTATTAGAAGAGTTTGATAATGATAGTAATATGGATGAAAATTTCTTAGATGCTGCAGCAAAATTAGAAGTTAAAAAATATACAAAAGAACCTGTTAAAAGTCAATACGGATATCACATTATATTAAAAGAATCTGAAAAAGATAAGCCAAAACTAAAAGATGTAAAAGAGGATATTAAGAAGACTCTTGCAGAAAAAAAATTAGAGAATGATAATACCTTATATTACCAAGCACTTATGGATTATCGTAAAGAAAGAGGATTAAAATTTACAGATAGTAAGTTAAAAAAAGAATACGAAAAATATATGGAACGTTTAATAAAGAACGCCTCTAGTAATCAAACGACAAATTAAAAAGATCAAACGATCTTTTTCAGGCTGTTGACAAAGTAAAATTTGTTAATAGTCTTTTTATTTTTAATAAA
>CAJUHO010000001.1:37326-115881 GCA_910586195.1 uncultured Bacilli bacterium | reverse complement strand
TTTATTGTATCAAAAAGCCGCACCTGATGGTGCGGTTGAAATTTCAATTTAGGAAGAAAGAGTAGTTAGAACTCTTTCTTTAATTTTTCTAATTTATCATAAACTTGTTTGATATTGGTTTCATACCCAATATTCTTAGGATAATAATATTTTTTATCTTTGATTTTATCTGGCAAGTACTCTTGTTTTACAAAACTTCCTGGATAATTATGTGGATATTTATAGTCTTGAGAAGTAGTTTTTATATGATTCGGCACATTTCCTGTACTTCCAGATTCGATATCAGAAATAGCAGCATCTAGTGCAATATGGGCTGTGTTAGATTTTGGAGATAACGCCATTTCTACTATAATAGTTGCAAGTGGAATTCTAGCCTCGGGTAATCCAACACGCTCTGATGCTCGAATTGCTGCTTCTACTTTAGGTCCAATATTGGGATTAGCCAGACCAATATCTTCATAAGCAATTACAGTCATTCGACGATAAATACTATCTAAATCTCCTGCTATAATTAATCTTCCTAAATAGTGAAGGGCAGCATCTACATCACTACCACGTATGGATTTTTGAAAGGCACTTAAGACATCATAGTAACCATCATCACCCTTATCGTGAAAGAATACAGGTTTAGCGTTAATCCTTTTAACTTTTTCTACTGTAATATTCTTATCATCTGTAGAGTAATAGGCAATTTCTAGCAGATTATAAGCAAAACGTAAATCACTTCCCGCAAGCCTTGCAATATACTCTAATGTTTGTTTATCTATCTTTATTCCCTTTAAATCTGGGTGTTTTAGAGCTCTTTTCAATCCCTTTAGAATATCCTCTGTTTCTAATTCCTGTAATTCAAATAATTGACATCTACTACGAATGGCTGGATTTATTGCATGATAAGGATTAGAAGTTGTCATACCAATTAATGTAATTAAACCACTTTCTAATTGCGGTAATAATAAATCCTGTTTGTCTTTATTTAGTCTATGAATTTCATCCATAATTAGGATAAGACCATCATATAGTTTCGCTTCTTCTATTACAATATCAAAATCTTTTTTATTATTAATAGTAGCATTTAAAAAACGGAACCTTACATTTAAGTCTTTTACAATGGCATTTGCAATGGAAGTTTTTCCAATCCCTGGTTTTCCATATAAAATCATAGAAAATACTTTTTTATTTTTGACTAAATTGGTTAGAATTTTATCTTTACCTAGAAGATGTGTTTGACCCAACACCTCTTTTGTAGAATTAGGTGCCATTTTTAATGCCAAAGGTTTTTCCATTTCTATCACCATCATTATCTTATCATGAAATTATTGACTTTGAAAACAAAAAGATACATAACAGTTCCTTAATTAAAGGGGGACAGTTATGAATTTATCAGAAATAAATTAAAGTACTACCAAAAAATTTAAAAACAGCAGAATAGATGGTTTAACATTAAAAACTTTACAAGAATTAGATAGAATTGCTCAAATAGTATCCTAATATTTAAAAACTACTTTTTATTGATATGTTTATTCAATATAAGTAGTTTTCTTTATTTGTAAAATGATAAAATTTTTAATATAATAATAGTAAGTGGTGAGTGAAATGAAGATGAAAGATGCAATTGATGACTTTATTAATTATTGTACCTTTGAAAAAGGATTAACAGAAAATACCATTACAGCCTATCATACAGATTTAGAAATTTTTTTCAAGTATTTTGAGGACAGTGGTCTTTCTGTAGAAAATATCAATACTTCAGATATAGAAAATTATTTAAAGTATGAAATTAATTCAGGAAAAAAGGACTCTACTATTGCACATAAATTAACAACTATTAAAAGCTTTTTTTCATATTTAAGTAAAACTAATATTATTACTCATGATGTAGCAGTAGCCATTCGTAGGCCTAAACTTAGAAGATTGATTCCTAAAACTTTAAATGTGGAGGATATTGACTGTTTATTAGATATTAATTTAATAACGGCATTTGACTATCGTAACAAAGCTATGCTAGAATTGTTATATGGAACAGGATTACGCATTTCAGAGTTGATAAATTTAAAGGTTTTTGATTTTGATTATTCTGCCTGTATTATTAGAGTGATGGGAAAAGGACGCAAAGAGAGAATCATTCCTTTAGGAGAGTATAGTATTTATTATGTAAAGCTTTATTTAGAGCATAGAAAAGATTTACTACAGGGTAAAACAACTGATTATATGTTTTTGAATAATCATGGAGAGGGAATATCAAGGCAAGGTTTTTTTAAGATATTGAAAAAGATATTGTTAGATAAAGGATTAAATCCTAATGTATCGCCTCACACACTACGACATTCCTTTGCTACTCATCTTTTAAATAGGGGAGCAGATTTAAGATCAATTCAAGAGTTTCTTGGGCATTCTGATGTTTCTACTACTAAAATATATACACATGTAGCAGATGATAAGGTGCGGAAAGATTATCAACAATATCATCCTCGTAACCATAAAGAAAAGGAGAATAAGTTATGAAATTTAAAAGAGTATTTTTGATAATTTTAGATTCTTTGGGAGTAGGGGAAGCAGAAGATGCTGCTAATTATGGTGATGCTGGTGCCAATACATTAGGTCATATTAAAGAAAAAAGTGATTTATTTATTCCTAATTTAAAGAAAATTGGTTTTTTAGATACACTTAATATGCAAGATAATCCCAAAGTGGATGCTTATTATACAATAGCAAAGCCTAATAATGCAGGGAAGGATACGTTAAATGGTCACTATGAAATGATGGGTATTACTAATAATATTCCCTTTAAAACATTTAATAGTGGTTTTCCTACAGAAATTTTAGCAGGAATTGAAGAAGTAACTGGTAGAAGGATTATAGGAAACAAGTGCTGTAATGATGATTCTATTATTAATGAATTAGGAGATAGACAATTAAATTATGGGTCTTTAATTATTTATACTTCTGCAGACTCTGACTTACAAGTTGCAGCACATGAGGATATTGTTCCTGTATCAAAATTATATGAATATTGTGAGAAAATTCGGGCAATTACGTTAAAAGAGGACTGGAGGGTAGGGAGAGTTATTGCACGCCCATTTGTAGGACAAAACGGCGTATATAAGCTAAATCAAACTGGTAGAAAAGATTATGCTTTAAAACCTCCTAAAAAGACAGTTTTAGATTGTTTAGTGGAGAATAATTATAATGTTATTGCTATTGGAAAAGTAAATGATATTTTTGATGGAGAAGGAATTAATAAAAATATTAAAGCTACATCTAATATAGAGGGGCTAAATAAATTAACAGATATTATGGATAAGAGTTTTACTGGTTTATGTATGATTAACTTAAGCGATTTTGATAGTTTATATGGTCATACAAGAGATGTAGACGGTTATGCTAGGGCAATTGAGGAATTAGATGTTGAGATTCCGATGATTTTAAATAAGCTTGAAACAGATGATTTATTAATTATTACAGCAGACCATGGAAATGATCCTACTTTTACTGGCAACGATCACACCAGAGAAAATGTTCCAGTGATTCTTTATAGTCGTAGTTTTTTAGAACCCAAGCGTTTAAGCGAATTTAATACATTAGCAAATATTGGGGCTACTATTGCTGATAATTTTGATGTAGAATTACCTGAAATAGGAATTAGTGTCCTAGAAATGTTAGACTAAATAATTAAGAATTGTAAAATAATTAGTAATACAAATATCCACTAGTAATAAACTAGTGGATATTTTTGGACTATAAAAACTAGAATGTCTTTAGTCTTCTTCTTCAAATCCTGCTTCTTTTATTTTCTTTTTATCTTCTTTAAAGGATTGACAAATTGTTTCATCTGTACATTCACATTTATCATTGTCACAATTACATCCTACTTGAATTTCTTCTAAATCACAAATTCCTTCTTCATTATTGTATTTGCAGGATTCTACCTCGCACTTAATAGTTTGATTTGATTCACTTTTTTTCATAATATTATTATCTCCTTTCAAATATATTATGGATAATATTAAATATAATTATACAAATTTACATATAGTTTCTAACTCCCCTAGTGAATTTACGAAAGGGGAGTACTCACACAAAGAGGCGATAGACTTACTTACGAAATGGATTAATAATCAAAAACATCAGAATAGAAATATGTCGTATATTTTAGTACCAGAATTTCATAAGAAGTCAGGACATCTTCATTTTCATGGATTAATTGGTAATGTTCCTAAGTGGAAGTTTTCTAAGGCAGTGAACCCACATACTGGAAAGTTAATTAAATTAAATAATACGCAGATTTATAACTTAGATAACTATTAAGCTAGGATTTACGACGATATCCAAGATTAAATTTAAAGAGAAAGTAACGAACTATATATCAAAGTATGCAACAAAAGAGTTAATAGACTTAAAGAATAAAAAGCGTTATTGGTACTCAAGAGACTTAGTTAAACCTGTAACAGAGTATGCTTATATAGATACGAATTTAACTGATTATTTATCAAAAGAGAATGTTATTTATCAAGATGTATTTGAGAGAGATAATTGTAGTATTGAGTTGGCAAGTACATTATAGAAGTTAACATAATATATATGCGAAAGGACCCTAATTAGGGTCTTTCTTCATGTATTTTATTATATCTTCATCACTTATATTTAATATTTTAATCATTTTTTTTAATAAATCCAAACTAGGAATGTTTTTTTCTGTTTCGATTCTTTGTAAATGTCGTGTAGATATTCCTAATAATTCGGCTTCTAATTCTTGAGTAAATCCTTGTTTTATTCTATATTTTTTGAACATTTAACCACCTGTTTATATTATTTCATTTTCTTTTCCAACTTGACACGGTATGTCGTGTCGTGTATCATATTAATAACGACATACGATGTCGCTAAAAATTACACGAAATGACAAATGTACTAATAGCTTAACTGGATAAAGCTTGCTCACGTGTGCGCAAACGGGAAAGGTATCGTTGATGTAGGTTCAAATCCTACTTAGTACAAAAAAATTTACACGAAAGGAGGAGTCAGAAAATGGATGTGAAAGCAACATTAAAAGACGGTGTAAGTAAGTCTGGGAATTCATACAAGTATGTATCAATAATGCTTACAGATACATTAGAAAAAAGAGTATTTCTGGATAAAGCAGAAATTCAACTATTGGAACTAAAGAATAAAGAAGTAAATCCGTTCCGTAAATAGTGGTAAAAAAAGACAAACTCATAATATATAAAAAGCTAAATGATGAATTTTACTATAGACTAACAACGTTTATAGGATTTCATGAAGTAGGCTATAAAAATCGCTATGGTCATGAAGTAGTTTATTCATTAGATATAAATCACTTAATATCAAGACCAAAAATAAGAAAACGTCTAATAAGACGTATCATACGTCTTTTAGAAAATATAAATCAAAAATTATGAAAGGAGATGTAATATATGCCTCTAGCAAGATTCTTCCAAGTAGGAGAAACAACAGCAGCAAGCGTTGATTTTTCTGGGTTATTATCAGCATTAACAGGCTCAATTACACCAGCGCAAGTATTAGGCGTATTAGCAGCAGTAATTGGTGTTGGTATGGCATTCTTCCTAATGTGGCTAGGTGTACGTAAGGCAACAACTGCTTTCACTTCATCAGTTGCCAAAGGAAAATTAAGAATTTAGTATCGGGACTTTATAAAAGTCCTTTTTTGATAGGAGATGATAAAAATGATAAGTTATAATGCATGCCGAGAGTCAATAAACCCAAAGCGTGTATGGGATTTAATCAAGTATAAGTTTAAATTTATGAGAGAACACCCTGACTATTTTAATCCTGACGGATTAGTAGTATTTACAGGAGCTCAAGGAACAGGGAAAACACTATCAGCCGTAAATTATGTCGAAAATTTATTAAGAGCCTATCCTAAGGCCATTTTGGTGACGAATTTAAGCCTTTCTCACTTTCCCTTTGATGGAGACCGTGTCTACTTCTTTTTGGACGGAGACGACCTTTCTAGGTACGAAAACGGGGAGTATGGTGTCATTTACTTAATAGATGAGATACAACTTTATTTTAATTCCCTACAATCTAAAAATATCAATCCTGATGTTATGGTACAAATCTCACAACAAAGAAAGCAAAGAAAACACATTGTTGGAACCTCTCAAGTATTCGGTCGAATGGCAAAACCATTACGAGAGCAATTCTCAAGTGTTGTTGTTTGTAAAAAACTATTAGGATTTATTCAGTTTAATAAACTGGTTGACCGTGATTCGATAGGGGAGAACGATAACGGAACTACGCTAAAAGGAGAAGTAATTAAACGCTTTTTCTGGTTTCACTCTCCCAAGGATTATGGAAAATATGACACATATCATGTCATACAAAAAAATAACTTCGTAGCAGAAGAAGAAAAGAAGGTGGGTATTTATGGCACTGAATTATCAAGTTGTCGTTAATCTAGTATGTAGCATTATGATGATTGCATTTCCAATTGCACTTGTTTTTATGATTGCTCAAAAGATTACGGGGATATTTATAAGTTTTGTATTTGGCCGTGAGGTGACTTTCTAATGTTTAGTGAAACAGAGTACACCTATATAAAAAACCTAGTTATAACACACGTTTTAAAAGGAGAATATAACTATTATGTATGTTATACCGAGACAGATATATCAAGTAGCTATAATGCTGATACTGATGATGTTCATTGTATCTTTACGAAAGAGAAAATAACATCAAGTAATAATACATTCCGTATTCAAAATGGATTAAAGGTAAGTATCGATTCTAATCAAGCAAGTAGAAACGCTAACAACGGTCGCCGTTTTGCTTTCACTGAAAGCAACGGCACCGTTAGTGTTCCTATTTATGAGTTTATCTATTCTAACGCTGAAGGTACAAAGTACGCAGATTTAATTGCACAAGAAGAAATTAATATTGGTAATCACTTAGATTTAAATGAGTTTTACATGATACCTATGTTTATGGCATTACTCATTATGATGTTGTTTCTAAAATGGTGTTTTCCAATGAAAGGCGGTAAGAATGTATGAGAAAGAAACTATTATTATTTATTATCCCAATTCTCTTTTTAATTCCTAGTCATGTTCATGCAGCTGATAGTTTTTCATACTCAGACGCCACATGTGTATTCTACACAGATAATATTGGAACCACACCAGCAGCAGACCAATCTATTTGGATAGTAAAACCAAATGCCTCAACTCCGATGACACTTCCACAGGCTAATATGGGTTCAAGCTCTTATATTCGCTATAGTGTCAATCTTGCTAGTGGTGAAATATTCGGAGACTTTAAAGCTAATAACACTTATACTTTTAAATATCAAATTTATTTTGAAGGTGGTATTTATTTAAATTTTAATAAGCTTTCAAATAACTTTAATGCAACCGGACGCCTTAATGGACAAGATAATTCTGGTATTATTGGGGCAAAAGCAATCAATGCGAGCTATAACGGGAATCATATGTGGTTATATGTAGATATTACTCCTACGCAAGATACGGACCTTTTAAAGTGGAATACAGGAGGCTCTGCAAGAACTTCAGCCCAACTAGAACTACTTTTTAATTCCTTAGAGACCAATTCCCGAATTTTTAGAGTAGAGTACCTACAAGCTTATGTAGAGTATTCTCAGGCAGTCTATTCCAAAGAACAAACTGATGCAATTAAAAAGCAGACAGAAAAACAAACAGAAAATCACTATGAAGCACAACAAACACGATATTCTATTATCGATACAATTAAAAATGTTTTTAAGGGAATTGTAGAATTACCTGGAAAAATAGGGGAAGTGCTTATAAATGCTTTTAAGTCTTTATTTATTCCAGAAGACGATTTCTTTTCCGATTATTTCGATAGTCTTTATAAGTTCTTTACAGATAAATTAGGTATTATTGCTTATCCGTTAGAATTACTTTTAGACCTTCTAGACCGCTTTTTAAGTATGTCTAATACCTCAAATGGTATTATCAACATTCCTAGCATAGATTTAGGCCCATTAGGCCACTTTATTGACGCTAGGACATGGAATATAGCAGAATACTGGCAACAAGCCCCTTATAAGCAGATTTATGACGTTTATTTGGTATTTGTACATGCATTTATTGGATTAGGCCTTGTTAACCTTGCTAAGAAAAAATATAACGAAATCGTAGGCGGAGGTGTAGAAGAGTGATAATTGAAACAATTTTAAACTTATTAAAGTTTTTACTTACTACTATTTTTGGTATTCTTCCAGATTTACCAGATATGCCAGGCGCTATTGTAGACGGAATTACTTCATTCTTAGATATCATTTTTGATAATGTTGGTTTGCTTGGCTTATTTGTTCCTATTTCTACAATAAAAGTGGTAATACCAATTGTAGTACTTATTATGAATTTTGATGACATTTATAAACTTGTTATGTTTATTATTAAAAAAATACCAATGTTAGGAGTTGAATAATATGAAAAAAGATACTGTTATTTATTGCGTTTTTGATGAGTATCGTAATTGTCATTCTTATTATTATGGTGGAATTTTTTCCAAATTATTTGCAACTATTCATAGGAAATATTTAGAAATGAAGTATCCACTTGTATATTTTGAAATGTTTTCTATTTCTTTATCTGAACTTTTAGAGTTTTATTATCTAAAGGTAGTTTTTCCTTATTTCGATAATTTAGATGATGAAACATTTTTGGAATTATATGAAGACGATTTAATCGATATTATATGAGAGTATTAAAGTTTTACGAAAAGGAAATTGGAATAAATGCGAAGCGTTTATGCCGAGAAAACTTTTGTAAAACATATTGAGTTAACACTTGTGTACGTCTAGGAAGACATTTCATGTTTTCCTAGGCTCACCGCCAATGAGGTGAAAAATTTTCCCTTACTTGACTAAAGACCAACTTAACGGAATTTAAAAAGGAGGCTTTATGGATGTTTTAACCTTTTACAATAAGGAAATAGGGGTGTTTTGCGAGTACAATTTAACCCTAAAAAAATATAGCGATAATTTAGTGAAATATAAGAGGACCTCTTATTCTGTTTGCAAGGGTATTAATAAGCATAACCGCCATACCGGAACAACCAGTATAAAGGAACTAGAGGAGAGGAGTAAGAAATATTTAAGAAAGGTAAAAAATGAAATTATAGACCTTTCTTATAACAACAAAGATAGTTTTGAGTATTTTATTACATTAACCTTCTCCCCTAGTGAATTTACGAAAGGGGAGTACTCACACGAAGAGGCGATTGACTTACTTACGAAGTGGATTAATAATCAAAAACATCAGAATAGAAATATGTCGTATATTTTAGTACCAGAATTTCATAAGAAGTCAGGACATCTTCATTTTCATGGATTAATTGGTAATGTTCCTAAGTGGAAGTTTTCTAAGGCAGTGAACCCACATACTGGAAAGTTAATTAAATTAAATAATACGCAGATTTATAACTTAGATAACTATTAAGCTAGGATTTACGACGATATCCAAGATTAAATTTAAAGAGAAAGTAACGAACTATATATCAAAGTATGCAACAAAAGAGTTAATAGACTTAAAGAATAAAAAGCGTTATTGGTACTCAAGAGACTTAGTTAAACCTGTAACAGAGTATGCTTATATAGATACGAATTTAACTGATTATTTATCAAAAGAAAATGTTATTTATCAAGATGTATTTGAGAGAGATAACTGTAGTATTGAGCTGGCAAGTACATTATAGAAGTTAACATAATATATATTATGGGAAGTTACTTCCCCTTTATTTTATTGCGACGGCTATTAATCATAGCCACTAAAACAACAGTATTACTTATTGCTATATCATATAGCTCTAATAACTCACTATCTTTTAAAATATCTAATAAGTCTATGTATTCTTTGATATTATTATCATTTATAAATGTATGTATCTCTCGTATGCGTTTATTAATTTCGGTCTTAGTTAATTTATTCGCTAAATCAATATCAAAACCATTAATAAATTGTCTATCTCTATCGTCATATTGATACTTCTCAGGGTTATCAAGATGTAAGTGATAGCGATACATACCACGCATAGACTCTAATTTAATAGGTATAGTCGCATTCAACCTATCAGTAACATTCGTTTTTACATTATTTAATGTTGTAGCATTCTCATAATAAACAATACAATGATAATGTGCTTTCTTTTTTTCTCCTGTCGGATTTAAATCTTTATCATGCAAAGGACTTATAGCCATTGGTAAACCTATTTCAGTAACAATGTCTTTCCAATCTTCAGGCATGCTTTCTGGATACATAAGAAAAGCCCAACTTCTACCAGTAACTCGCTTCATAAAATCTCCTTTCACTTTACACAAACTTTACAAAATCGTCACGCGTCACGCGTCTCCTATGGGGGGTGTCGTAGTAACCCCCCTATTTTTTTAACTTATCTTGATTTTGATTTTTTTGATTTTCCAGATTTTTATAATAATCAAGATGAGACTCAAAAACGAATGATACAAAAGAAAGCGCAATAAAAATTACAATAAAACCAATAATAAAATCCATAATAAAATATCCTTTCTTCACCTCATTGGCGGTGAGCCTAGGAAAACATGAAATGTCTTCCTAGACGTACACAAGTGTTAACTCAATATGTTTTACAAAAGTTTTCTCGGCATAAACGCTTCGCATTTATTCCAATTTCCTTTTCGTAAAACTTTAATACTCTCATATAATATCGATTAAATCGTCTTCATATAATTCCAAAAATGTTTCATCATCTAAATTATCGAAATAAGGAAAAACTACCTTTAGATAATAAAACTCTAAAAGTTCAGATAAAGAAATAGAAAACATTTCAAAATATACAAGTGGATACTTCATTTCTAAATATTTCCTATGAATAGTTGCAAATAATTTGGAAAAAATTCCACCATAATAATAAGAATGACAATTACGATACTCATCAAAAACGCAATAAATAACAGTATCTTTTTTCATATTATTCAACTCCTAACATTGGTATTTTTTTAATAATAAACATAACAAGTTTATAAATATCATCAAAATTCATAATAAGTACTACAATTGGTATTACCACTTTTATAGTAGAAATAGGAACAAATAAACCAAGCAAACCAACATTATCAAAAATGATATCTAAAAATGAAGTAATCCCATCTGAAATAGCGCCTGGCATGTCTGGTAAATCTGGAAGAATACCAAAAATAGTAGTAAGTAAAAACTTTAATAAATTTAAAATTGTTTCAATTATCATCCTTCAACACCTCCGCCTACGATTTCGTTATATTTTTTCTTAGCAAGATTAACAAGACCTAATCCGATAAATGCATGTACAAATGCTAAATAAACATCATAAAGCTGCTTATAAGGGGCTTGCTGCCAGTATTCTGATATATTCCATGTTTTAGCGTCAATAAAGCGCCCTAATGGGCCTAAATCAATACTAGGAATATTGATAATACCATTTGAGGTATTAGACATATTTAAAAAGCGGTCTAGAAGGTCTAAAAGTAATTCTAACGGATAAGCAATAATACCTAATTTATCTGTAAAGAACTTATAAAGACTATCGAAATAGTCTGAAAAGAAATCATCTTCAGGAATAAATAAAGATTTAAAGGCATCAATAAACACTTCCCCTATTTTCTTAGGAAGTTCTAAGATACCACTTAAAACATTTTTGATTGTATCGATAATAGAATATCGTGTTTTCTGTGCCTCATAATGGTTTTCGGTTTGTTTTTCTGTCTGCTTCTTTATAGCATCAGTCTGTTCTTTGGAATAGACTGCCTGTGAATACTCTACATAAGCTTGTAAGTACTCTACTCTAAAAATTCGGGAATTGGTCTCTAAAGTATTAAAAAGTAATTCTAGTTGTGATGAAGTTCTTGCAGTACCACCAGTATTCCACTTTAAAAGGTCCGTATCTTGCGTGGGGGTAATATCAACATATAACCACATATGATTCCCATTATAGCTTGCGTTAATGGCTTTTGCGCCAATAATACCAGAGTTATCTTGTCCGTTAAGGCGTCCCGTTGCATTAAAGTTATTTGAAAGTTTATTGAAATTTAGATAAATACCACCTTCAAAATAAATTTGATATTTAAAAGTATAGGTGTTATTAGCTTTAAAGTCTCCGAATATTTCACCACTAGCAAGATTGACACCATAACGAATATAAGAGCTTGAACCCATATTCGCATTAGGAAGAGTCATCGGGGTTGAGGCATTTGGTTTTACTATCCAAATAGATTGGTCCGCCGCTGGTGTTGTTCCAATATTATCTGTGTAGAATACACATGTGGCGTCTGAGTATGAAAAACTATCAGCTGCATGAACATGACTAGGAATTAAAAAGAGAATTGGGATAATAAATAATAATAGTTTCTTTCTCATACATTCTTACCGCCTTTCATTGGAAAACACCATTTTAGAAACAACATCATAATGAGTAATGCCATAAACATAGGTATCATGTAAAACTCATTTAAATCTAAGTGATTACCAATATTAATTTCTTCTTGTGCAATTAAATCTGCGTACTTTGTACCTTCAGCGTTAGAATAGATAAACTCATAAATAGGAACACTAACGGTGCCGTTGCTTTCAGTGAAAGCAAAACGGCGACCGTTGTTAGCGTTTCTACTTGCTTGATTAGAATCGATACTTACCTTTAATCCATTTTGAATACGGAATGTATTATTACTTGATGTTATTTTCTCTTTCGTAAAGATACAATGAACATCATCAGTATCAGTATTATAATTACCTGATATATCAGTCTCGGTATAACAAACATAATAGTTGTATTCTCCTTTTAAAACGTGTGTTATAACTAAATTTTTTATATAGGTATACTCTGTTTCACTAAACATTAGAATGTCACCTCACGACCAAATACAAAACTTATAAATATGCCTGTAATCTTTTGGGCAATCATAAAAACGAGTGCAATTGGAAATGCAATCATCATAACGTTGCATACTAGATTAACGACAACTTGATAATTCAGTGCCATAAATACCCACCTTCTTCTCTTCTTCTGCTACGAAGTTATTTTTTTGTATGACATGATATGTGTCATATTTTCCATAATCTTTAGGAGAATGAAACCAGAAAAAGCGTTTTATTACTTCTCCCTTTAAGCTTGTTCCGTTATCATTCTCCCCTATCGAATCACGATCAACCAATTTATTAAATTGAATAAAGCCTAATAGTTTTTTACAAACAACAACACTTGAGAATTGTTCTCGTAATGGTTTAGCCATTCGACCAAATACTTGAGAAGTTCCAACAATATGTTTTCTTTGTTTCCTCTGTTGTGAGATTTGTACCATAACATCAGGATTGATATTTTTAGATTGCAAAGAATTAAAATATAGTTGTATCTCATCTATCAAGTAAATAACACCATACTCCCCGTTTTCGTACCTAGAAAGGTCATCTCCGTCCAAAAAGAAGTAGACACGGTCTCCATCAAAGGGAAAGTGAGAAAGGCTTAAATTCGTCACCAAAATGGCCTTAGGATAGGCTCTTAATAAATTTTCGACATAATTTACGGCTGATAGTGTTTTCCCTGTTCCTTGAGCTCCTGTAAATACTACTAATCCGTCAGGATTAAAATAGTCAGGGTGTTCTCTCATAAATTTAAACTTATACTTGATTAAATCCCATACACGCTTTGGGTTTATTGACTCTCGGCATGCATTATAACTTATCATTTTTATCATCTCCTATCAAAAAAGGACTTTTATAAAGTCCCGATACTAAATTCTTAATTTTCCTTTGGCAAGTGATGAAGTGAAAGCAGTGATTGCCTTACGTACACCTAACCACATTAGGAAAAACACCATACCAACACCGATTACAGCGGCTAATACCCCTAATACTTGTGCGGGTGTAATAGAATTTTTTAAGGCGTCTAACAAAACAGTAAAATCAACACTTCCTGCTGTTGTTTCTCCTACTTGAAATAATCTAGCTAGAAACATCTAGTACATCTCCTTTCTTCTTATTTAATTCTTTCTAAAAACAAGATAAATCTTGTTATTAGCTTTTCTTTAAATGACATAGAACTTGAGGTTAATACATCAATATCAATAATTAATATAACTTCATGTCCATATTGATTTTTCTCGCCCACTTCATAATTACGATAATAACAACGAACTGTACGAAAATAGTAACAATCACGATTAGGATTATAGTAAACTATAATTTTTCGCATTATTTTCTAAACGGATTTACTTCTTTGTTCTTTAATTCCAATAGTTGAATTTCCGCTTTATCTAGAAATACTTTCTTTTCTAATGTATCTGTTAACATGATTGATACATACTTATATGCATTTCCAGACTTACTTACACCGTCTTTTAATGTTGCTTTTACATCCATTTTCTGACACTCTCCTTTCGTGTAAATTTTTTTGTACTAAGTAGGATTTGAACCTACATCAACGACACCTTTCCCGTTTGCGCACACGTGAGCAAGCTTTATCCAGTTAAGCTATTAGTACATTTCAAATATTTTTTCAAATCACTTTGAAATGGTAGGTATACACCTCCTTTCTTTTGTGATTTGAAAATGGGCAAACATGCCTCATATAACAAGTAACATAATTGGGGCATACTTGTCAATGTTTTTTTGAGGCAAACTTGCTACATTATAAACAGGTGATTAAATGTTAAAAGAATATCGAATAAGAAAAAAAATATCTCAAGAAAAGCTTGAAGATATTACAAATTTAGATAGAAAAACTATATTTAGAATTGAAAATAATTTAAACATGCCCTTAATAGATACTTTTGGAAAAATAGCAGTAGCTTTAGAAATGACAAACGAAGAAATCGGAAAAGAAGTTAGAAAAATAGTCACAAGAAAAAAAGACTCCAATTAGGGTCTTTTAGTATATATTATAGGAAGTTGAAAAAAGAAAGTAAAATAAAAAAGGATCACTATATTTACTAATTTAATAAATAGATATGAATCCCTTAATTACTATACTTTCCTTGATTGAATTTCAGCTATTTTCTCTAAAACTTCTTTTGCATTATCTTCATTAATCTCAGTATATCCTAATTCTTTTAAAGCCTGAATTTTAGCTGAATTTAATTCCTGAGTACGACTTAATTTCTCTTCATTTTTATGTTCTATATCTTGTTCAAAACGTTTATGTGTTTCAGCAATTTTTGTTCTAGATGTACCACCATTATTATATAGGGTCATGGCAGAGAACATTATACTTTCTAATATAAACTGTTTGTCCTTATTATAGGCATATTCATCTACAGGAGTAAATCCTAAAGATTTTGACATATACACTAAAATATATTTAAGTTCATTTGCCGTTTCCATAGATTGCAAATAATGATATAAATAACAATAAGTAGTATATGTATCCTTTGTTTTATCTTCCGCTAATTTTTCTTTTAATAAGTTAATAATATCTGATAATACTTCTTGTTCCTTTTTATTAAATCCTTTCAAATCAGCAATAACTTCACGATTAGAAGAATCTTTAACACCTTCATTTAAGCGACTTTCTACTTCAATGATATAATCACCATTAACATTTAAACTCTTGATTTCTTCTTCTTCTTTAATATTTAATAAACTTAGTAATCTAACAGATTTTTCTTTAGGCCATTCATTTAATGAATCAAGTGCTAAATAATTATAAAGCATTTGTCTTGATACTCCTAAATATTTTGCTAACCGAACTTTCGAAATTCCTAGTTCTACTAAGATGTCATTTAGTTCTTTCATGTTTCATCTACCCTCCTAATATAATTTTATCAAGAATATGTAAATAGTCAAGTGTAAATTGACACTTTTCAAGGGGAAATGAGAAACTAACTATAATACATCTTTAATAATACCCCCACCTAAACATTGATTTTTTTCATAAAAAACAATAGATTGCCCTTTAGTAATAGCTCGTTGTGCCCTTTTAAAAACAACTTTTATTTGTTTGTTATCAATAATGGCTATTGTAGCTTCTTCCAAAGTACCACGAGATCTTATCTTAGCTAGCACATGCCTCGGTAATGTATCTACTAAAAGTTCTATCTCCTCTGCAATCAAAGTATCATGCATTAAATCCTCGTTTTTACCTACTACCACTCTATTATGTGCCAAATCTATTCTTGTTACATATAAGGGATAAGAATAGGCAATATTAAGGCCTTTTCTTTGTCCTATTGTGTATTGATGTATACCTTTATGGTAGGCAAGCACAGTACCATCTTCTAAACATATCTCCCCTACTCTATTTTCCTTTATCTTATCCTTTAAAAAAGCCTTATAATCATCATTTGGGACAAAGCAGACCTCTTGGCTGTCTTTTTTATTAAATACCTTTAAATTGGCATTTTGGGCTATCTCCCGCACTTCCTCTTTTGAACTAAATCTAGAAAGGGGAAAAATCACATAATTTAGGGTGTCCTTATTAATTCCATATAAGAAATAACTTTGATCTTTGTCTAGGTTATCACATCGATACAACTTTCCCTCTGTAATACGTGCATAATGCCCAGTAGCAATTTTATTAAATCCAAGTTTTAAGGCCTCTTGATAAAATAGTCCAAATTTAAATTTTTTATTGCAATAAACACAGGGATTTGGAGTTTCTCCATTTTTATAGGTTTCGATAAAATTATTAATTACGCTTTTCCTAAAATCTTCTCTTAAATCAAAAACATAGTGTTTAATGCCAAGAAAAGAACATACTTCCCTGGCATCATTTATAGCCTGATAACTTTCTTCATTATCTAAAAGTAGCATAGTAGCTCCAGCAATATCTACTCCCTCTTGTTTTAATAAATAGCAACAAACAGATGAATCCACACCACCACTCATAGCTACTAAACACTTCTCCATATACTTCTCCTACTTTCTTTTTTGATACACAATTCCATTATCATGATATAACATTTTTATATAATCATCTCTCACTTGCATAATTGGATTATCATCTAATGTCATAATGGCATCTGTCTTATTTAATTTCAAGTGTGCAATATAATAAGAATGTTTATCAAGTATTTCTGCTAACTTATAATAATCACTTTCAATATCTTCCTGATTATAAAATACTGGTTCTTCAGCATAGTATTTCTGAAAAGGTTCTGCAAATGCTAGTATAATCCCTAAATTATTAGTCTCTCCCAATTTATAATATAATTCGTTCTTATAACGAGAGTAATACTCATCATAATAATTTTCTCCCTTTTTATGGAGCAAAGTTACCTCACCCATTGTTAATGCTACAATTGGTGGTATTTCATTAAATGGGTCAAAAGAAATATCCCCAATATACCTATGACGTTGTGGATTTTGATAATAACTAAGCTGAGGAATAATAACCCCTAAATAATAATCTTGAATATTAAACATTTTCCTTCTCCTACATTATAATGTTATATAACATTAATAGTATAACATAATTATAGATATCGTTATAAATAAATTGATTATATCTTAAATTCTACAATTTATGATTGATATTCATTTAATAAGTTGATAAAATATATAACCAGGTTATTGTGGAGGGTATTATGATAAATTTCATTTTAAATGATACTGTATTTGAAATTATAATAGGTTTACTACTTTTGATGAATTTATTTTTAACAACAATTATAAATTATAAACAGAAAAAAACGAAGTTAAATACTATGCCAACATTAAATAGTGTTGAAAAATGCAAAATACATATTTTGTTTTTAGCTATGGTAATACTATTTGTATATTCTTATATTAAATATAACGTTACTTTTTCTTGGCTTGTATATTTTATTATACCTAGTATTATTTTAATTAAAAGTTTTTATAATATATTAAAAAAATGTCAAACTCTCTCTACAGAAACTAAATATTTTAAACTGTGGTCTGAAATTATTTTTATAATATTTTGTTCATCATATGCTCCAACTGTCTACTATGGTTTTTGTTCTAATATTAATCACACTGTTAAAGAATTACTCCTTATTTCCTATTTGCTAATAAAAATAATGCTATTTTTATTTTTCTTATTCGAAAACCTTACAATATTAATCTCAAATATTATTATCTTAAAACCTATTACTTTGAAAAAAAAACCATCTAATAGTATTTCTCCTAAATTAAAAGACTATGATTTTCTTCTTTATAAAAAATTTAATTCTAAAACTTTTTATATTATTGATATAATAATATACTCATTTTTAGCTGTGCCCACTATTATACTTAATTTAGTAGTTATTGTTTTCCAGTTAACCATTTGTTTTTTGAAAAATAAAATAAATATTATACTCCATATTGTTGATGACCTTAACAATGATAGTCATAAAGTAACTAAAAAAATTACAAGTATATCAATTATTGTATCAATTTCAATAGTATATATTTCAATATTGACAGATAAAGCTTTTCCTATTAATCAAGCTATTATAGACGTTTATAATTATATCTCAACAGTAATATTAATTCCATTAATTTATGATTATATAAAAAATTTTTCTAAATATCATTAATAATATCATATTAGAAAATATATTATAGAGATTATTTATAAGACTAATCCAAAAGTATAAACTAAAATTCATATTATTTTATAAAATAAATTTTAAAATTTTAGGAACTAAAAATATTTCTATAGTACTGCTTATTAATAATAGTCCAAAACATATCCCAAATACTTTTACATAACGGTTCATGATTCTTTTAAAGGAAATATCTTTCTTTAAAAATAATTGATAAAATAAATATTTAGAAAAAAGTAAAGAAAAGTAACAGAAAACAAGTAAGATTAGAAGATTAAGAACTTGTGGTAATGAATAAATAAGAGCTAATAAGATTCCCTTCCATTTATATACATGAAAAATGCTAACCATCGAAAATCCTAAGACAAACGCATGACTAAAGAATAAAAAAAGTGTTATCGGTATTCCAATAATAGACATTCCTAAAAAGAATAATAAAATACATTCTATACTATTTTGCATAAGACTTTGTATAATCGCCTGCTGATAATTTAAATTTCCTTTTTTTACTTGACTCATAAAAGCGGTGATAGTGTTCGTCACTAATTCTTTATTATTTTTAGATAATAGTGCCATAATAACAATTCCTAAAAGAATACTAATTCCTGCTCCAATAATTAACCCTATAAATAATTTTTTTTGATTTTGTGTTTGTGGTTTCATATTTCACCTCTAATAAACTATATTAGAGAAAAAATTATTTCATGTAGAAAAAGAATTTACAATTTTCCCCATTTATTTTATAATAAGAAAGAGGTGACCTCTATGAATAAAAAAGTAATTCGTGTTGTTGCGATTATTATGGTACTTGCCATGATAGCAAGCTTTATAAGTGCCTTATTATATATTTAATAATTGCGGCAAAAAGATTGGAAAATATCCAATCTTTTTTACTATTGATCTATATATCCCTCTAGTTCTGGAATGATATGAGATAAAAAGGTCTCTTTTGTATAATACCGATTTACAATATCATGTATTCTTCTTTGATCATTAGCAATATAAATTACTAAGATTCCAGCAATTCTATTAGCAATATATTTTTTTATTTCCTGATGATTAACATGATATTTCATACACAATTGCTCCAGCGGCCCATTTGTATATAAATAATTAGTAATAGTATTACTTAATATATTAATGTTTTTATCTTGTTCTTTCAAGTGAACTTTCTTCCATACCTTCATGATATCACCTATATTTATTCTAAAACTTCTCTGGAATCTTCCCTATTTTTTGGATAAAGTACTAACTTATTACTACTAATAATTCCTAAAAGAATATCATCAGGCTTATTATATCCATTTTTCTTTAGTTCCTTTTGAATCCAGTCCATCCCTTTAGATGAGTTTTTAATGTTTTCTTCCATGAACTTACCATCTATAATAATATTACTATCTAATTCCTCTTTGCTACCTGCTATTTTCATATCCTTTAACGTAACAGGTTTATAAGAACCTTTTGGCAAAATACTTAATTGGCCATTAGCTTCCATTACTGCAAATGCCACCTCTTCAATGTGGAAATATCCAGCACTTCTACAATACTCTAATAAATCATTAATATCCATATTTAAATCTTTTAAACTTTTTTCGAGAATTACACCATTTTCTATTATTGTAGTAGGTGTTCCCATCAATAAGCGCCTTACCACAATACTTTTTCTTGATAATAAATTGACAAACCATGCTGTTACACCAAAGACAGCGATAGCCATCATACCATTTACATATTGTACATCCTGATTAATAATCATTTCAGCAGAAAAGTTTCCGATGGAAATACCAATTACATAATCAAATAAACTAAGTTCGGAAACCTGTTTTTTGCCAATAATTTTTGTAATCAAAAATAAAGTTAACAAAGAAATCAAACTACTAGGAATAATCCCTAAAACTTCTTTAACATTAATATCCATACTCTTCACCATTAGTATTATGGATTAATAATATAAAAAAATACAAAATTTTCAAATCGATCAAAAAAAGATGCTACTAAGCACCTTTAATTTTCGCCTTCTTCTAACATAGTAGTAATAAATATACCATATCCTTTCGAACTATCATTTACTATTACATGTGTTACTGCACCTACTATTTTATTATCCTGAATAATTGGAGAACCACTCATTCCCTGAACTACACCACCTGTTTTCTCAAGCAATTTCTTATCTGTAATTTCAAATAAAATATTTTTTGTCTTACTGCTATCATCTAACTTTAAGATTTTAATGGTATATTCATTAATTGTTTCTCCTTCTACAACTGTTCGAATAACTGCCTCACCAGTATGAACTTCTGCTGGCTTTGCTACTTTGAGTTTTTCAAAATTAGGAAGGGATGCTGTATAATTTCCAAAAATACCTGATATTTCATTATCCTCTATTTTTCCATATAATTGACTCTTATTATAAGTAGCATTTTTTTCACCTGCTTTATTACGCTCGCTTTTGGTAATCCCTGTTACAACAGCATTAAATATTGTTCCATCTTTAATTTCAAATTTTAAAGCCGTTGTTTTTTCAATAATTTCATGACCCAAAGCACCAAATTTTAAAGTTTCTGGATCAACATAAGTTAAAGTTCCAATCCCATTAATTTGATTTTTTACATAAAGTCCCGTTTTATATACGCCACTTTCATCAGGAACAAGAGTAAACTTTATTATTTTTTCCTGCTTATCACGCATTATAGTAAACGTCAGTTCTTTATTCGCATTTTGTTCAATAGTTTGAATCATTTCTTCAGTAGTATTTACTTCTTTTCCATCTAGTTTTAGGATTTTGTCCCCAACTTCAAAGCCCGCATCACGGCCAATATAAGTATTATTTACTTTATAAAATCCAACTATTAAAACTCCTTTTGAATTTACTTCAATTCCAACAGTTTGACCACCAGGAATAATATATTCTGAATAAGCAAAGACATTTAGTGGTAGAATAAATAAAAGAAAGGCAAAAAGAAATCGTAGCTTGTTTTTAAAATTCATAAACATCATCTCCTTTTAAAAACGATTGGCTACATTTATAGTATGATTATTTTTATAAAAATTACTAGTTATAAATATTACCAAAAATAAAAGACTTATTCTCCTATTTCAAAGTCTTCTAATTCTCCACTATCACTTACCATTTTACATATTGCATCTTCTGCTGACTTCAATTTTTCGTCACATGATTTTGCTAATAATGTTGCTTTTTGGAACTCACAAATAGCATCATCTAATGGAATTTCTCCCGTTTCTAGTTTTTCTACAATTTTTGATAACTGTTCTAAATTTTCTTCAAAACTTAATTCATTTTTCTTCTCTTCCATATTTTCTCCTTATACTATAATACTGTTACGTCTACCACGCCATCTTGAAATGTTAATTCTAATTTATCATCTTTTTTTAGATCTTTTTTATATTGAATAGCCTTATTTTTACTTTTAGCAATAATATAGCCACGTTTTAAAGTAAGAAGTGGACTTAATGGTTCTAATTTAGATAATAGTTGCAAATATTGATGCTTTTTATTATCCAATAATAATTTTGGATTTTTAAAAATAAAACTATTTTTATAGTAATCTATTTTTTGTTGATTTTTAATGATTATATTTTTACTACATAGTTTTAAACGGTCCAAAAGATAACTAAAACTTTGTTCTTTAGCCTGATAAATCATAACTGGATTTTTAAAAATATATTTATCGGTAATACGTTTTAATTCTTGCCTTTTTAAAAGAAGCAAATTATCAATCACTTTTGTTGTACGAATTTTTAATTGCATTAACTGATTTTTAATGTCTCGTTCGTTTGGAACAGCCATTTCTGCTGCTCCTGTTGGCGTAGGCGCCCGAACGTCTGCTACAAAATCTGCAATTGTAAAATCCACCTCATGTCCTACAGCACTAATAATAGGTGTTTTAGCCTCATAAATAGCTCTAGCAACTACTTCTTCGTTAAAACTCCATAAATCTTCAATAGAGCCTCCACCACGGCCTATAATTAATACATCTAAATTATCCATATCTGCTCTTTTTATTTGTCTAACAATATCATCTTTTGCATCCATACCCTGTACTAAAGCCGGATAAAGAAAGGTATTGGCATATCTCCATCTTCTATTAATTGTTGAAAGAATATCACGTATTGCCGCCCCTGTTGGTGCGGTTATAATTCCTATTTTTTGGGGGATTTTTGGAATTTTCTTTTTATGCTGCTGTTGAAATAAACCTTCTCCTTCCAATTTTTTCTTCAATTGTTCATAAGCAACATATAAATTACCAACACCATCTTCCAAAAGCTCTGATACATAAATTTGGTAAGCTCCTGTTGCCTCGTAAACACTCACTTTTCCCGTCACAAAAACTTTCATTCCATCCTTTGGGACAAAAGCGAGCTTAGAAGCAGAGGAGGCAAACATAATGGCATTGATACGACTTGTCTCATCCTTTAATGTAAAGTAAAAGTGCCCTCTAGAATGAGCCTTAAAATTAGAAATTTCTCCCTTGATATACACTTCCTGCAAATGGATATCATTATCAATTTTATATTTAATATATTTAGTTAAACTACTAATCGTAATATATTTATCATTCATTATAATCCTCACTATGATAAATGTTATCTAAAACCCCATTAATCATTTTTGTAACTGCTTCTTCACTATATTTATGAGATAACTCTATTGCCTCATTAATAGCCACAACAGCAGGAGTCTCCGTATACATTAACTCATATATTCCAAGACACAAAATCACCTGATCCACTTTATTTAAACGCTCTATTTTCCAGTCTACTAAATATTTATTGGCAAGATGAAACAAGGCATCTTTATTTTCTAAAATTCCATGTACCATAGTCTCCACATAATCATTTTCTATTTCAATTTGTTCTTCAATTAAGTCATCAACACTATAATTTAAATTTGTATTATCATAAATCAATACTTGGTATATGACTTTCATTATTATTTCACGCAATTCACTTCTATTTTTCATCTATATCACCTAATTTATTTTCAATATTTTTAATTATTCTTATTTTAAATATAAAGCAAAAATACTTCAAAACCTAAAGTGGCCTCTATTTGTCCACTCTTAATTTTATAATCTAGTTCGTGTAATTTATGAATTAAGTTCCGAATATCATTTTCTGTATAAAAAGGTAAAAATTCTAAGGTTTTCTGAATACGATAGGGATGTTCTTTTAAATATTTAGCAATCTCATCCTTGGACATCCTCTTCTTTTTTCCTAATAAAACTTGATAAATAAGTCGAATTTGGCTTTCAATAAGCCCAATCGTCGAATGAATATCGAAACTATTTTCTTTTAATATTTGATAACAATTAAACATTCTCTTCTTATCTTTTAATGCAATATATTTTACAAAGTCAAAGGCAATAGTATCTAACTCTGTCAAATCTTTTGTAACTATTTTTTTTATATCTTCTCTTCTTATCTCCATTGTATCAATAGCAAACATTTTTAACTTCTCACACTCATGAGTAATCTTAGAAACACTATTATTACAATAATCTATTAACAATAATAAGGCATCATTTTCAACCTTATAATCTTTTAGTAAATCTTTAGTATATTGCATAACGTCAGGATTAACTGTTATTACAGGGATTTTTTTCTTAATATTTTTAACAATCTTTTTTCTTTCATCAAACTTTACTACTCCCATGATAAATAAAACATCAGGATTTGGATTATCCAAATACTTCATAATATGATTTATCTCTTCGTCACTAAATTTTATATCAGAAGATGCTAAAAATAAAGCATTAGAAATAACAATTACTTTTTGTGGTGTCAAAAAAGAGTATGTATCTAAATCTTCTAATACATGTGCTAATGTAGCATCTTCTAAATCATAATAAGTAATTTCTGATTGTTGAAATTGATGTTTATGAATCAATTCCTCCACTTTCCCTCGAAAGAGATAATTATCAGAATATTCAATTAAATAACACCTATTTTCCATGAATAATTTCCTGTTTGATTTCTTTTAATAATTTTTCTAAATCATCTACTTTTTTTGTTCCACCTTGGGCAAAGGTGTTACTACCTCCCCCATTTCCATTACAAAATGTAGATACTTTTTTCATTAAAAGCCCTGCATGAAGAGAGGCACTACTACGACAGATAAAATTCACGCTACTATCATCCTTCACATTTGCTAAAAAGATTACACACGGTTCTAATTCATTTGCTAGATGATCTGCAATCACTTTTAACATATAATTATCAGCATTATCTATTGGCATTACGATATAAGAAAGTCCATCTTTTTTTCGCAACATTTCCCTATATTTACCTAAATCTTTTAATGCTACACTTTTCATCTGTTCTTGAAATTTCTTTTCTAAATCTCTTACTTCGCCTTGGATATATCCTAATTCATTACAATTAAAAATAATATCTTTGTAGGATTCTGGTTTTGAATTATCAATATGAACATCGAAATCTAAAACAATACCATTTTTGCTTGCCTCATCTAGAATAGCACGTGCTTTCATCAATAATTTAATCATTTCATCATTATATGGCTTAATAACATTAAATAGAGTGTTTTCTATCTTCTTTCCAGTAACAGCTTCTATTCGGTAAGTATTACTTCCCTTTGATTCATAAGAAAATATCGCAAATTTTTCAATATCTTTTGTATTATTGGCATGGGTTCCCCCACATAACTCGATAGATTTACCAATTTTAACAACACGAACTACTTCTCCATATTTTTCTGTAAATAGTGCCATAGCGCCTAATTTTTTAGCCTTATCTATGGGCATTACCTCTGTAGAAATGATTTGCTTTTTCCGAATTAATTCATTTACTTGATTTTCAACTTCTAAAACATCATCATCAGTAAGTTTCTTTGGATAAGTAAAATCTAGTCTTAAACGTTCCTCATCAATGTAACTACCAGCTTGATAAACCTTATCACCCAATATATTACGAAGTGCATAATGAAGTAGATGTACACTAGAATGATTGGCCTCTATTGTTCTTCTTCGTTCTTTATCTACAACAATTTCACAGTCATCCCTCAGTTCAATAGCACCATCTAAAAGGCGAACCTTATGAATATGTTGTCCATTAGGGGCTTTAAAAACATCTAATACTCTCGCCTTAAAATTCTTGCCAATAATCATTCCAGTATCACTTACCTGTCCACCAGATTCTGCATAAAAACAAGTTCTTTTTAAAGCAATATATCCTTCTTTTTCAATGCTTTTTTCTTGACCGCTCTCTGAAAAAAGTCCAATAACACTACTTTTTAGACGGTAAAGTCCATAAACAAAGGTTGAGTCCCTCGTAAAATCAAGAAAAATTTGACGTTTACTCGTCATAGAAGAATGCATTTTAGCGTTTTTTTGAGATTGCTCTTTTTGTAACTTCATATACTGCTCAAATTCCTCACGACTTACGCTAAAGTGATGTTCTTTTAAATACTCTTCTGTTAGTTCAAATGGAAAACCAAAAGTATCATATAACTTAAAGGCATCCTCTCCAGAAATTGTTTTATCATGTGAATTTTTCATAAGTTCCATTAAACGCCTCTCACCCGCATCTAGCGTTGTCATAAAGAGTTTTTCTTCCTCTAGAACCAAGGCCTCCACTACTCCTCTATTATCATTTAGGTAAGGATAAGCCTCTTCCATCATATCTACTACATCAGATACTAATAAATACATAAACGGTTTGTTTAATCCTAACTTTTTTCCATAACGAACACTTCTTCTCAAAAGTCTTCGAAGAACATACCCACGACCAACATTTTCAAAAATAGCACCATCTGATAATGCGAAAGTAATGGCCTTAATATGATCAGCAATTACTTTAAAAGCAGTCTGTCCATCATATAAAATTCCTGTCATTTTTTCTATTCGTTCAATGACTGGTTGTAATAGGTCTGTATCATAGGCACTATCTACATCTTGAAAAATACAACACCATCTCTCAAGACCTGCTCCTGTATCAATATTTTTATGAGGAAGCTCTTTATATTTATTTCTAGGTGTATTAGCCTTCGCATTATATTGCGAAAAAACATTATTCCAGATTTCAATATATCGCTCTTGATCCTCATCTACTTTAAATTTCTCAAAAGCATCCCCATCAGGATCATACTTTTCTCCTCTGTCATAGAAAATTTCACTATCTGGGCCGCATGGACCTTCTCCTATTTCCCAAAAGTTCTCATCTAGACGAATAATATGATCATCTGGCATTCCTAAAGATAACCACTTTTTATAAGCAGTATCATCTTCTGTGTAAACAGTCACATAAAGGCGTTCTAGTGGAATAGCAAACCACTTTGATGATGTCAACAATTCATAAGCGAATTCAATCGCCTCTTCTTTAAAATAATCTCCAATAGAAAAGTTTCCCATCATTTCAAAAAATGTACAATGACGCCTAGTAACTCCTACATTTTCAATGTCATTTGTTCTAATACACCTTTGGATATTGGCGATTTTTCTAGATTCAGGAATTTCACTACCATCAAAAAATTTTTTTAAAGGGGTAACACCCGCATTAACCCAAAGTAGACTATTATCATCTTTTGGTATTAATGATGCACTTTCTACTATCTTGTGACCTTTACTTTTAAAAAAAGCAAACCACATACTTCTAATTTCATTATGACTCATTTTTTTCATACTACTCTTCTCCTTCATGTTCTTCTATATGTTTTAAAATCTCATCTAGACGCCTATAATAGTCATCTAAAGATCCATTATTGAAAATATAATAATCAGCATAAGCAATAGGGCCCCCTTTGGCAGAGTTTTCAATCTCTGCTAGGTCCCTTTTGACAATATCTTCATATTGAAACGGTCTGTCTTTACGTACTGCTATTCTCTTATAACGAATTTTTCTGTCACAAACCACACCAATCATTTTTAATTTTTGTCCAAATTCCTTTTCGAGTATTAAATATTCATCCCATGAATAAAGACCATCTAACACAGTATTCCCTGAAGCATGCGCCTTTTTTATTTCAGGTAACAATAAGGAGGCAACAGCACCCATACCATATTCTTTTCGTAAATTTTCTCTAAACTCTTTTTGACTATCGGGTGTAATTTCGATATTTTCTTCCCTCATACGTTTATAAATTACGCCACCAAAATAGATATTTTGATATCCTTTTTTTACTAAATAATCTGTGGCAATACTTTTTCCACTACCAGCCATACCAACAATGGCAATTAAATTTTTCATCCCTTTTCACTCCTTTCTGTTACTATTTTTAGTGCATGTTGTTGCAAATTTTCTAAAGAATCATTTAATATTTCCTCATCAAACGAATGATAATTTATCAGGTTCTGTTCTGTTATATGGGATTTTTCTTTCTCCGTTAAATCATTATCGTAACTAGATCGCAATATATGAATGGTAACTAAGGAAGGATATTGTTCCTTTAATTTTTGTATTTCCTCTTTAAGTCTTCCATCCGTAATAATACCAATATCAAAGAATTTACTTAAAATAATAATATCTTCATTCAGACGATTTAACAAAAAATCAGGCATCTTAAGTTCTTCCTTAATGTATTCAATTCCCATCGTCTGTAAAAATGTACGTGGTTTCTTTTTTTCATCACCATCCCAGCCAAAATAGTCACAAGCATAATGATAAAGTGGCGCTGTAATTTTTAAAAGACAAACTTTTTTTCCACGTTTTTCCCATTCTTCTTTTAAATAACCAGCAAATTGATTTTTCCCACTTCTTGCACAACCAGCAATTAAATATAATTCCATATACCCTCCAACAATAAAAGACCAAAGCATAGGAGGACAAAATTTGCCCGGTACCATCCTATATTGGTCTTATTTTGATAACGGTTACCCGAATATACTCCAAAGGAGCTTTCCAAAAAAGTATCTTGTCTATTTTCACCAACCATAGACTCTCTTAAAAGATAGCAATTTTGTACTTATCTTTTTCTACGTATATCATGATTTAATTTTCTCGTATCATTTCCATTACATTTATTTTTTCGTCTATAAAAGTAAATATTACTTTAACACATGCTATAACTGGAGTTGCTACAATCATACCTATAATACCAAAGAAATGTTGGAAAAGCAAGAGTCCTACAATAATTGTTACAGGATGTAATTGCATTGCTTTTCCCATAATTAATGGTTGATAGAAATTGTTCTCAAGCAACTGTACTACAACAATCGAAATGAGTGTAAAAATACCTACAATAGGTGAAATCGTAAAGCCAACTAATACAGCAGGAGCCCCACCAATATAAGGCCCTAAATAGGGAATAATATCGGTTAGTGCACAAAATAGTGCAAAAATCATAGGTGCCTTTAATCCCGCTAAAGTAAGACCGATACTTTGGGTAATAAACACTAAAAACATGACAGCAAATAGTCCTTGAATATACCCACGTAAAGAATGGTTTAAGCGTTTCATTAATTCCTTTGCATCTGTATGGTATTTTTTAGGAACAAAGTCTAGTAGCCCATATTTTACTTTCTTAAAATCATAAAGCATATAAAATCCTACCATAATACCAAGTATTAAAAGCATTCCTCCACTAATTATGGATTTAATTATATTAATAAACATATCAGGAAGTTTAGTAGTTAAGCTAATTCCCACATTTTCTATAGAATTAAAAACTTGATCCTTTACACTAGTTAAGTCTATCCCGCTATCGCCGCTAATAGTCAAAAAGAACTGATTTAACATTGATTTTATCTCTTTTAATATATTAGGAATTCCTGTTACAAATTCCCTTACTTGAATGGTAAAAGAAGGCAGTAATAAGCAAAGGAGTAGTACAATACCACCAAAAAATACTAAAAAAACAACAATACATGCTACTAATCTTGGAATTTTTTTCTGCATTGCTGTTACAATTGGATCAAATAACCAAGCAATTAATAACCCGATAAAAACAGGAGAAATCACAATCAAAACAGTTTTCAAAAATTCAAATACTTTCCACGTTTTTAATAAGTAAGTAGCAATCGCAATTAAGGCAATAATAGCAAAGGTAAAACCTATTTTTAATAATTTTTTTGTAATTGAAATTACTTCATTTAAATTTTCTACATCTAATTTTTCATGCTTTTTAAGCATTCCATCATCTCCTCTCTACTCTAGATTATACCAAAAATCCTGCAATATCACTACTATAGTTTTAAAATTTTGAATATTTAGACTCCCAACTGCTTTTAAAGCAAATCAAACAACATTAAAATCCACATTTTCATTTAACAATTTTTTTAATAAAAGAATTTTTACTGAAAGACTTTATCTGACTTACAAATGACTCCATAATCTTTCCATCTTCCCCTGTTATGCCAAGTATCATTTTATCAGATAATAAACTAAAATCTTCTCTTAATTCATCTAACTCTTTTATTTCTAATTCTGGGAATTTTCCTATATCTTCATCGCTAGGTAAAACAATATATCTAGTTTCTATTCCATTAATAATTCGTTGCCCATATAGAGTTGTTCCGCCATCATATAAGCTGCTATTCACTCTTATAAAAGAGGGACCATCAAGAACTGTCATTTCTTTGATTTGATGATTTGCAATTTTTCCATGAAGTTTTCCAACATCTAATAAAGCATTCTCATTTCCAACAAACCATCCATCCAAGATAACTTTTCTACAGTTTCTTAAATGATATGCAAAAAATAACATAGCATTTTCTTTGTATTCATTCGGATTATTCATTACCCAAATACTATCTTCATAATCAACCTTAATATCTTTCTCACGGCAACCCATAAAAAGCCATGGAAGAGTATCTAGCTTTCCTTCTCTATCTTTTTTAACAATTATTTGACCATCACTTGTAAATGCAAAGGTTAATATTGAATTTGTGTAAATATTTTGTTCATCTATTGTAATGCCCCCTAAAATTAAGCATATATCCCAAACGATATATCGCTCTACCAATCATTTATAGTTTTTATTGTTCAGAAAATCATCTTCATTTTATAATAAACAATTCATCTGTATTTCTAATATATAGCATCGTACATTCGTTTGTCAATATTTTTTTGACTTTCCAATAATTCCTAATATGCAAAAAGAAAACTGATAAAATTCCTTTTCTATCAGTCAACTTTTTAATATTTATCTTTTCTTTACCATTTGGAAATTTACTTCTGGATAAAAGGCACCAATCAAGTTTCTACCAGCTTTTGTTGGATCATTAAATGATGCAGAATGTGAATAATAATCAGGACTAGTAATAGTGTCTACTAATTTCATATTAACATTTTTAACACCACGATTATTAAACTGTTCTAATACTGCTTGACGAATATTGATATTAAAAATACCATTTCCTCTATCCATAATACTATTTTTCCATACGCTCTCATCTGTTGCCCATCCTGGGTAATTGTTATATTGCCAATTAGGACCTGCACATGCAGAAATATAGGCTCCAATATTTTGATCACAATAATCCATTCCTAAATCTTTTTCTGCCTTAAGTAATGCGTCTACAGTAAGTGCTGGAAGCATTTTATCTACTAAAGCTCCACTACAGTGGCAAACTGCAGTAACTCCATTTTTATAATCACTTACCATTACTACTGGACAATCTGCAACAGCATGAGCTGCTACAATCCCAGGTGCTTTATCCGTTACCACTAAGATATCTTCATCAATATCAATTTCAGCCCATCCATTTGGAGCTTTTTTAACATCTTCTTCACCTAAAATATGATAAGTTCCACTTTGATCCTTTTGATCAGCAATAAATACTTTATGCCCATCGAATCCTTCATCATTTCCTAAAAGAATTCTTCTAGCAAGAAAGTCTTGTGTTCTATACTCCTTTGTCGTATTTTTTGGATAAAACGATGCTGCCGTATTCATATTTCCATAATGATTTCCTGTATCTACTATTTTCATTTTTATTTTCCCCCTTTACTAGATACTTTCATAAATTATTTTGCTTTAACTAATTTTTTATTTTCAGTTTGCATCTCATTAACACTTTGTTGCATAGAAATATCATTTACTTCTTGATATAATTCTTTCCAATTTGCAACAATGCGTAACCCATCTTTTTCTTTTTTCCAATAATTTGTCCCTACTAGTGAACAATCAATGCCAGAATTTATTAACTGTCTACAATTATAAGGATTATCATCATACATAATATCAATATTATAATCCCTGCATTCCCGACTTTTATCAGAACTTGTAGAAAGCACCAAAGCGTCATAGTAAAGATGATTTTCATCTAACCAATTTTTAGTTGTGAAATAAGCTTTGTATAATGTGGGTATACACGATTAGAAATTAGCGTAACACGATGTCCATCATGATGTAATTTATGCATATTATATTGAGCCCCTTCTTTCACTGGCAATCTTGTAGCAAACTCTTCTTCTAAGAATCCATCAAAATCTGATACTACATTGTCAATATCAAGACCGACATTTAACTTTTTAAACGATGTTGTTTCAAATAGTTCTATTAATTGATTATAGTGATCCTCCTGTTGTAATAAATCTTCCTCTGATATTTCAGGAAATAAGCTATATAGCGAAATATTTCCCATTGATTTTTCAAGTCTTTGTTTAAGATTAATAGCGCTTTGAAAATGTTCAAAAGAACCAGGAACCACACCTTTACGAGTAGATATGTCTAATATTCTTTTTTCAAGTGTAGTAAAGCCTGTCTCTAAACAAAACAAGTCACAAAGTTGAATAATACTATCATATATACTAGGTGAATTTTTAAATAAATGTGGTTGAACAATGTTATAAGCTTCTTCTGGTAAAAATGGTCCCGCCGCTTTCGTGATATCATTATCAATAAAAGAATGTGTTAAGCAAATCATCGCCTCTTCATCATAACCAAGGTCTCTCATATAAAAATAGCCTTCTGTTGGATGTTTAGGATGACTGATTCTTCTACCAATATCATGAATGTACCCCAAAGCCTTAGCATAATCGGCATCACACTGTAATCTCTCAACAATTCTTCCTGCAGCAATTCCTGTATATATACAGTGCATAATCCATCTGTTTTTATCTTCGGAAAGATCCCTCTCATTAGTAATAATTCCTTCTGTTAGTAATTCATAAGCAGTTTGTGAATTTAATTTTTTCTCAGTACTCATATTTTCCCCCTAATTTTGTATTCAAAGAGGGCATCTTTTTTTGAGTCATATTCTTCTCCCCCCTTGTTGTGCCTTATCGTACCAAAAAAAAGTCAAGTATTTTTCTGGAAAAATTTTACTTTTTTTACTCTTTAGGAAAAAAAGCGGGAATATAGAGCTCTTTCTTATTATTTATTATTGTATTATAATAGATATAGGTGATAATCTATGTATACAATTCAAAATACTTTAGAATATGAACTAATTGTTAAAAATTCTAGATTCATAGCCATTTTACATCCTATAATAAAGGAAGAACAGGTAAAAGACTTATTAGTAAATGCCAAAGCAAAATACCCAAAGGCAACTCATTATACTTATGCCTGGCGAATAGGTGTAAAAGAAAAATCTAGTGATGATAAAGAACCCAGTGGTACCGCGGGTATTCCCATTCTAAATGTTTTACAAAAACAAGAAATGACCAATATCTTAGTAATAATTGTTCGCTACTTTGGAGGAATAAAGCTAGGCACAGGTGGATTAATAAGAGCCTATTCCACTACATGTAAAGAGGCTCTAAAGCATAGTACCATTTTAAAATTAGTCCCTGCTAAGAAAGTAATTATCACTACAGATTACAATAAAATTAAAGAATTAAACCACCTACTGCAAAATGAAAACATATTAGAGAAAAATTTTGCAGAGGAAATTTCCTATACTGTACTACTAGAAAATGAATCTATTTTAAATGGAAAATTTTCTTATGAAGTATTAGGCGAAGAATTAATTACTAAAAACAAATAAAAGGGAAAATATCCCTTTTCTTTATTGTATAAAGTTTTCAAGTTCCCTCTGCTCTGCCACTGGATCATTATATTCATCATAATAATATTCATAGTAAGTATTGGTTTTTAACTTTTTAATGTTTTCTTTAGATGTTGTAATAACCATCTTTACCTCGAAGCAATTATCATAAGTATAAATACGCCCTTTTTTTAAGCTTTCAATAATATCATCAATAATTTCTTTTGGGTATATTGCCGTCTTCTCTTCTAGTTCATAATTTATGTATTTATTATCTGTTAGTGTAATTTTAGGATTGTATTTTTGATAATAATATTTTAAATCTATACGAATTTCATTTTGCAATGTATCATCCTCTATATATTCAATATTATAATGATGTCCTACAGTCAAGTTATCTCTCATTTCATAAGTAGTCGTCACTTTTCTTTCATGGTAAGCATCTGGTAGACCATCAATATATGTTAGATTGGCAAAATACCATAGCGATAGTGCTACTCCAACACCGCCCAAAACTATGGATGTAAATAAACTTATTAACGTAAACATTTGATTACTTTTGCGATTTGCAACAAAGTTAAATAATAAGGTGGCAATTAGAATAGTAAATAGAATAACACCTAACCCCATCAATATGGGTCCTATTAATAATAATCCTTTTATTGCCAATATGAATACTAGTGCTAACAAAATAACAGAAGTTACTAAAGCACATAAATCCCATATCAATATAATAATACACACAAATTTTACAAAAGTCATTAATATCGTAGTTAGAAAGTCAAAAACACCAGAATTTTCTTGATAGATGTATCTCTTTTCCTTAATAGCAGTTCGTTCCTTATGTACTGTAATATTTTCTTTTTCTACTTTTATTTTTTCTTCATTATCATCCGTAAGCTCAATTCTATCTAAATATTTTACTTTATAAATATAAAGGAAAGATAAAACTGCTAAAATTCCATAAATCAAATTTAGTAAAAATGACCATAAAGACCTTAAGATACTGCCAACAATATTACCTGCGCCTGAGTAAAAAATAGAATTAATAGATTCTTCTAACAACACAAAGGGTACTTTACATATTAATATTACAATTATAATAATCAAAAGCGTAAATAGAAATTTTATAATCTCAGAAGCATTCATATTTTCAAGCATAGCAATTGTCTTTTTTACGGCAAGTTCTAAAGAGGACATAATAGAGTAAAATACATTATTATCTTTCTTATTCTCTGCCTCTAGCACATCTCCATTAACTAAAGCATCTAGACTACAATGAAAAATCCTGCACATCTCTGTTAGTTTTTCCATTTCTGGATAACTTGCTCCCGACTCCCACTTTGAGACAGACTGTCTCGTTACTCCTAACATTTCTGCTAGTTGTTCTTGCGAAATATTTTTCCGCTTTCGCAAATTTTGCAAATTTTCACAAAATTTCATTTCTTTCACCTCGCACTCACTATAGCACTTTACATGGTTGCATCCTACCAATTTTAAGTTGTTTTTTGTCAATTTTCGGTTGCATTTTACTTATAAATCAAGAAAAGAGGAATTTCTCCCTCTATTTTTTAAAGATTTCGATAATTTTTTCTTTCGGCATAAATCCAGTTTGTCTTTCTAGTAAATCGCCATCTTTTATAAACAAAAGAGTTGGCACTGCCATAACACCATATTCCTTTGCTATTTCTGGATGACGATCAATATCAATCTTTAAAATCTTTATTGTATCATCACTCGCAGATAATTCCTCTAATTCTCCTGCAATCATTTGACAAGGTCCACACCAAGTTGCAAAAAAATCAATAAGAATCATCCCCTCTTTAATCTCTTCCTTCATTTCTGTATCTTCATCAAAAACTTTTATCATTTTTTCCTCCTATTTCTATTTATATTGATAAATTAATTCACTAATTCCTGTAATATGATCTAGTTTATTTGTACTATCTAGTAACTTTTCCATATCACCACTTGTTACTACTTTATACTTCAACAAAATATTCATAACATCTAAATTCAACTGCACTGTATTAACATTTTCTGCCTCTACTGTTTTATCCGTCAATGTATAAACATCTTTCACCGCATCTTTAAAGCCTCCTAGTGAATTAGAAAGTACAGGCGTTTTATATAAAATTTGTCCTACCATATTAGAGTCCTTAAAAGAATCTATCCCTCCAAGTGGAATTGCAAAAATAATTAGTGCAATAAAAACATAAAGGTATCCAGAAAATAATCCTACAATGAACCCTAAAATTTTAGATGGCAATGTCAGGATAATTGTCAAATCAATTAACTTCTGAATAATACCTGTTACTTTCAAAATCACATTAAAAATAGCAAGTAAAATGCTAGCAATAATCGCAAATGAAAGTACCTGATACAAGACAACATTTAAAACGACTACACCTTTTAATTTTCCTAAAAAATCAAAAAATGGAAGATAATGCATCATGAAATTAGCCAGTGGTGTCTTTAATTGAAAAGCAATTACATAGACTATAATAGTTCCAATAAGCATTACCAGTTCTTTTAAAACCCCTCGTTTTAACCCAACAACCCCTGATAATAAAATAATTAGAATGATTATAATATCAAAAATATTCATAACTTTACTTCCTTTCTACTCATTCTATAAATAGTATAACCTATTTTTTAAAAATATGCTATACTATTTAAGAGGTGGCAAGATGAATGTTGTTATAAAAGTAAGTGAAAACACGCAAAAAAAAATGATAGAGTATTATCGTGATAAGAAGCGAGATAAGGAAATTCCCTATGTAGTATTCCAAGCAGTAGATGAGGATACAGTCATTACAATGTATACATCAGGAAAGATTATGTTCCAAGGAACTAGTGCTGATGTAGATGCTACTATGTGGAAAGAGATGGATGGACAATCCGCAACGAATGAGAAAGTAGACACTAGTAAATATCATAACTGCTCATCTGTTGGTAGTGACGAGGTCGGCACAGGAGATTATTTTGGTCCTATTGTAGTAACAGCAGCCTATGTAAAAAAAGAAGATGTAGCTTTTCTAGAGCAACTAGGTATTAGAGACTCTAAAAAGATAGATGATGACAAAATTAAAAAGATGGCTCCTGAGATTGCCAAAAGAATTCCCTACCGAAGCATTATTTTATCTAATAAAGAGTTTAATGAAAAATATAATAAAAATGTAAATATGAATAAAATCAAAGCGATTCTTCATAATAAAGTTCTCTATCAGTTAATAAAAGAAGAAAATCCTAAGATAGACTATATTATTGTAGATGAGTTTGCAAGAGAAAAAAGGTACTATGAATATTTGGAGGGCATTCCTAATATTCAAAAAGGAATTACCTTTATGACAAAAGCAGAGGATAAAAACTTAGCCGTAGCCTGTGGTTCCATTATTAGTCGTTATATATTTTTAAAAGAGTTTGATAAGATTTGCGATCAAGTACATCTTCCACTTGTAAAAGGCGCAGGAGTTGAAGTTGATAAGATTGGAGAAGAAGTGGTCGCAAAATATGGAGAAGAAAAACTTAAAGAAATTGCCAAATTGAACTTTAAAAACACAGAACGAATATTACATACTATTATTTATTAATGAAGTAGTTTAGCTACTTTTTTTATTTGAACGATTATAATTACCATATTTTTCCAATTAATAAATAAAAAGCACTAAATAAAAAGTATTAATTTTTTACTCAGTACTTTCTAAAATATTCCATACAATTTTTTGTTTATTCAGTGTTATTTTATTACTTTCATTATTACTAATAATTATAAATTAAATAATAGCTATCATCTTCTATTTCTTACAATTGATAAGATGAAAAAGTCTTTTATTTCTTTATCCATCTTTACTATACATTTTCAATCACTAAGTTTAAACTTCTTTCCATCAATTTTTAAATAATAATCATCTGTAATATTATGTTCTACAATACCAAAATAAATATAACTTCCTATATATTCTTTTATTATTTTTCTTTTTCTAAATGGCACAGGAAAATCTTCTACTTTTATATTCTGTACGATTGGCAACCCATCTTTTGACTTTATATAAGTAAATGTAGTGTTATACTTATCAGATATATTGGAATTTTCATTCAAACCATCTTTATTATCTTGACCATTTATCGATTCTATAAAAATACCCGTTATATTATCCTTTGGATTATTAAAATAATGTATTTTATAACATTGAATGAGCTTTTCATTTTTACTAATAGAAGATGGTTGTATTAAACTTCTCCAACCATTTTTTGTTTTTGAATAGCTAGCAAAATGATATGCTATATTAGGATTTTTTTTAGGAATCCCCATAACAAAGTATGTTTCTTTAATTTTTTTCCATAGGCAAATTGATAGTGATAACCATAATCAAAGTTAAATGCTTCTTCAACATCTTTAAATTGAAACGGAATGATATCAATGATTTTTTCAATTGGTATGCTCATAACAACGAGCATAAATACAGCTAAGCATAGAATACACTTTCTCCTACTAAATTTTTTCTTAATTAGAAATATTATTAAGAATATAAAATAAGGAAGAAAAATAAATGCAAATATTAACAGTAGCAGAAAATCTTTGGAAAATAACAATATACCCATAATAATCAGTTCTTTCTATTATTAATAGCATATACTAACAGTAAACTTCTGTAAATATCTTTCTAAATAGTTAGATTTATAATTAATAGTATATAAATTATTAATATTTTTAGTTTCCACTCTATCTAGTGCATTATAACTATATGTGATTGTACCAGAATCAAAATTGGCATTTTTTGGTAAATCATCTACATAATCTATTGCAAAGAAATGTTCCTCATTTATTAACTTATACTTTTTTTCAGTAATAAAATTATCATAATAATATTTATAATTATTATAATTTGAATCTATTTTATCTAATACTACCTTTCTATATCCATAGGAAATTGTATAATCGGGTATTATATTATACCAAATCTCATATTAATTACCATATTTTTCCAATTAATAAATAAAAAGTACTAAATAAAAACTATTAATTTTTTCCTCAGTACTTTCCTAAACATTATATATAAATTCTTATCTATTCTTCGCTCCTTTTATCATTTCCTTTCACTGGTGATGTAAACAAAGGCATTTACTTTTAGGATTTTATCATCCATATTATATGCAAAACATAGATATGATATTTTCCAGAATTTGTTGGTAAGTGATTAAATTCCTTATTTGTATCATTATAAATTAAATAATAACAATTATCCCCCTTTCCATCGATTTTTAAATAATAATTATCTGTATTCTATTAAAAACTGACATTTTTACATTCAACAATAAAGAATTCAACCTTGCTTAAGTCCTAATCTTAATTTAATAGTTTTTTAATCATTATAACAGAAAACAACTAATGATTCACGTGCAAAACACTTACTTTATTATTTAATATATCCCCAATACAAATAGTATAATTCTTCTTCTTCAACTCTAAATAAAGATAATAATTCCCAATAGTAGACAATTCAGAAATTGAAGTAGTTTTATCAAAAAGTTTTAGTTCTTTTTCACATAAATCTTCCCGATATTTAGTCAATAATTGTTTTACTTCATTTTCGTTATCAACTTTTATTTTTTTAAAGTTATTTTTCTTTATTACTTTTTTAATTTCATCTGAGTTATAATTAAATATATAAAAATCTTCGCCCTCTCCAAATTCATAAAGATAAATACTTTTTGATTTTAAGGTAGGTAAAAAAGAAAGTTCCCCTTTACTATTTGAGTACGCTAAGTTAACTAATCCATAATATTGATCATAAATATTATACATAATAACTAGTATAAAAGTAATTAGTATAAAAATAATTAGTATATACCTTCTTTTTACCATAGTCTATTTCCTCCTATATGATTTACTAAACTATTCTTTATATTTCATTTTGTAAGATACGCTCCAATGATATGTATGTAATAATTCATGTTCTTGCAGATAATATCCAAAATTATTAACTAGGATTGCAAAACCATGACCCCGTCTGGGCTCAAAATCATATTCATCTTCCATATGGATAGTAATATCCCACACACCATTACTACCTCTTTTTCCATCAGCATATATATCAATATGCTGTATCGAATAATATAGATCTCCTTGCAATTCGGCATCATCATATCCTAAACAATTCGAGAAACTATTAGCTCCATTACTTTGAGTAATGCAATTCTTAATTGCTGTATTCACTTGAGGAGAGCTCTTTGTTTGTTGTATTATCTGCTTCTGGGTACTCTTTGAAATATTACCAGGTGAACCACTCAATGCTTTATTAAACATATCCTTAGATACATCCCAATACATAAGGCAATAATCGTCTCTAACGAATACCCTCTTTCTTTATTTGTTTCTATTTCCTTGATTGTTTGCACGCTAATATAAGAAGTTTCTTCTAACTTTTCCCTTGTCATTCCTCGACATTCTCTTAAATATCGTAGCAGCTTTCTAAAATTATATGGTAAACCATCACAAATTATAGAAATATTATTATAATCCTTATTCAACAGTTCAGGATTACTTTTTATTGTATCAATACTACTAAATTCCATTATCATTTTCTTTTTCTTAAAATTCATTACAATCCCCCTTGATAGAGATTATAATATCAAAAAACAAAGGATAAGAATATCCCCCTAATTAGACTATAATTATTTGAATATATAACAATTGATTATATCTTTATGAAATCTAATTTTTTTGTTTTTTCTTTTTCTCATATACAGTCCCTTCTTTTTTTACCTCTAGTTCATAACGAAGTAATTCTTCCAAAGAGCAATTTAGAGCATAGCATATCCGAGACAATATATCTAAATCCACTCGATATAAAGTACCCTTTACGTATTTCTTTATAATATTCCACTTAACATCTGTTAAAACACTAAGTCTATAAGTATTCATTTTTCTGTCTTTCATTATTTCACTAACAGTTAATCTAATATTACCATAATTCTTATAAGATTTTCGGTATACAAAACGTTCTTTTTCCATAGCTATTTCTCCTTTCAAAAAAAAAGAGGCAGAATCAATCTAGATTACTGCCTCAATAAGATACTTGTTATCTTACTAATTATAGTATAACAAAAAATTAACAAAATTTGGTAAAAATAAGATATTACAATCTGTAAACTTTACTTAGTACAAAAAAAGAAGTGACTACTGGTCATTTCTCCTTGTAAATTTATTAAATTGATCAATTTCACGATCTTCTAATTCCGTTAGTGCAAGTTGTTCAATTATCTTCTTCTGTGCACGTGACAACTTTCTAGGAATAATCACTTTAGTAATTACATACATATTTCCTTTCGTCCTATGTGCCTTACTATCAATTCCTTTTCCACGAATTCTTTGTTTTTCTCCACTTGCTGTTCCTGCAGGAATGGTAAGTTGGATATTTCCATACAAGGTAGGAACTTCCTTTTTACATCCAAGAATAGCCTCTGTAATTGTAAGTGGTAATTCTAGATATATATCATCGCCATCTCGCTTAAAAAACTCATGTTCTTTTACTACAAACTCTAAATATAAGTCTCCATTATCCCCACCATTACTACCAGCATTTCCTTTACCCGCAACACGAAGTCTATCTCCTGTATCAATTCCTGACGGAACTGTTACTGTAATTGTTTTTTGATTTTTCACCTTTCCTTTGCCATGACATTCTGGACATGTTTTCTTAAATGTCTTTCCAGTTCCATGACAATCAGGACAGGTTGTTTTAGACAGGAAGGATCCTAAAATAGTATGTTGCTCTGAAGTAATAGTTCCACTTCCATGACAAGTATCACAACTCTTAGAATCAAATCCTCCTTGGCCATTACAATTCTCACAGTCCTCAACAACATCTAAATCAAAGTCTTTCTCAGTCCCATAAGCAGCCTCTTCAAAAGATAAATCCACTCTCATTAAAAGATCGCTACCTCTATTTCGTCTACTTTGACTAGAGCCTCGAGAAGAACCACCAAAAGAGGAAAAACCGCCTCCGAAGATATTATCAAAAATATCCCCAAAGTCAAAATCAGCCCCTTCAAACCCAGAGAATCCTCCTCCAAAGCCATTAAAACCTGCTCCCCCAGCACTACCTGATACTCCAGCATGACCAAAGCGATCATATTGACTACGCTTTTGTTGATCACTAAGCACTTCATAGGCTTCTTGAACTTCTTTAAATTTTTCTGTTGCGGATGGATCATCCTTATTTAAATCAGGATGATATTTTTTCGCAAGCTTTCGAAAAGCACTTTTAATTTCAGCATCACTGGCATTTTTCTCAACACCTAACACCTCATAATAATCACGTTTATTCGCCATATTTTATGTCACCTCACTCCATTTCATTATAAACTTTTTTAAACTCTTCCAATGTATTTTTAAATTCTTTCATAGCACTTTCAAACACCTTAGTATCCGTTAAATCAATATCAATGATTTTCAATACCTCAAGAGGAAAGTCTCTTCCCCCAGAAGATAAAAACTTTATATACTTCTCTTGAAACCCCTCTTTTTCCTTTATAATATTTTCTACTACATAACAAGAAATCGCTAAACTTGTTGCATATTGATAAACATAAAAAGGGCTATAAAAGTGTGGTACTCGCAACCATTCATACTGAATATCCTGATCTACCACAACACCATCACCAAAATATTTTTTATTTAATTGATAATACATCTCACATAAATAATCCGCTGTTGCCACATTGCTATCATCGACATAGCAATGTGCCATATATTCAAACTCTGCAAACATAGCTTGTCTAAAAATAGATGCTTTAAATAAATCCAATTTTTCATTTAAAATGCTCAATTTTTCTGCTTTACTGTCTGCCTTTTGATACATATAATGTCCTAATAAAAGCTCATTAGTAGTAGACGCAATTTCCGCTAAAAAGATAGGATAATTCGCTTCAATATAGGAATTGTTTTTGTTTGCATAATAAGTATGCATAGAGTGTCCTAATTCATGAGCCAAAGTACTGACATCTGTATAAGTATTCGTATAATTTAAAAGTACATAGGGAATCGTATCATAGCATCCCATAGAATAAGCACCACTTCTTTTTCCTTTATTTGGATATTTATCAATCCAATTATGAGAAAAAGCCTCTTGCAGTTTATCATGATATTCTCTACCATAAACACTCAATGCCTCTAAAACTATTTTCTTAGCTTCCTCGAAAGAATATTCTTTATCATTTTTTTGAACAGTCGATAAGTAACTATCATATAAATGAAACTCTTCTAAGCCCAACATTTTCTTTTTTAAATCATAATAATCATATAAAACAGGTAAGTTTTGATGAACCACTTCAATCAAATTCTCATATAGTTTTACTGGAATATGCTTTGGTTGCAAATACATCGCAATAGAACTTTTGTAGTTTCTGAGTCTTGCCGTAATAGCATCATAATTTAAAACAGCGGTATAAGTAGAAGTCAAAGTATTTTTTACTTTTTTATAACCTTCATGTAAACTCAAAAAAGCGTCTTTTCTAATTTTTCTATTTTTTGAACGAATATGAATGGCATAATTCGCCTGATCCACAGGAATTTCTTTTTCACCGTCATAAATAGGATTAAATACCAAATCAGCATTCGTCAAATAAGATGCAGTGGTGCTTGCTGAAGATAACACGGGACCGTAAGCAGATAGAACTTTTTCTGTATTCTCATCTAATATATGCGCATCTTTTTCAAAAATAACATCAAAAAAGTGATGGTAATTTTCTAAATCTTTTTCTTGTTGTAAATATTTTAATACAGTATCTTTAGAAAGCTTTAAAACATCGGGAATAACAAAAGCTGTTTTTTCTTCATACTCAGCATAAATATTAGTCATTTTGGCTTCTAATTCTTGATAAGTACTATTAGCCTGATCCTCATCTTTTCTACATTTTGCATAAGTATATAACTTTTCTAAAAGCCTAGAGACTTTCTCATCTTGCTTAAAAAAGCATGCAAAACTTTTAGAATCTTTTGTAAAGTTCTCCTTTTGTTCTATTAACTTTTCTAACTCCTTTTGTACTTGTTGAAAATCTTTAAAAAAAGCATTTTCATCCTTATAAATAAGTTCTATCTTCCATCTATCCTCGCTATTTACTTCATCTCTTGTTTTTTGTTTATCCATATCTTACCCTTTCCATATCAGCGAAAAGTTCTAGTTTCCTAGAACTTTATCTTACTTTTCTTCATATTCAGCATCTACTACATTGTCATCTTTATCATTTGTATCGCTATTACTTTCACTTTGTGCATTTGCTTTTTCTGCATTTTCTTTATTTACTTGTTCATAAACTTTGGTAGCAAGGGCCATAGCTTTTTCCTGTAATTTATCTTTTTCTTCTTTAATTTTAGCAATATCATCTTTTTCTAGGGCTTCTTTTAGTCCTTTAATTAACTCTTCAGCTTCTTCCTTTTCTTTTTCTGATACTTTATCACCTAAATCTTTAATTGATTTTTCAGTTTGGAATACAAGTTGTTCTGCTTCATTTTTTACTTCAGCTTCTTCCTTACGTTTATTATCAGCTTCTTTATTTGCCTCAGCCTCTTTCATCATACGATCAATCTCATCATCTGATAAGTTGGTATTAGAAGTAATTGTAATAGATTGTTCTTTGTTAGTTCCAAGATCTTTTGCAGTAACATTAACAATTCCATTTGCATCAATATCAAATTTAACTTCAATCTGTGGAACTCCTCTTGGTGCAGGTGGAATATTCGTAAGTTGGAATCTTCCAAGTGTCTTATTGTCAGCAGCCATAGAACGCTCTCCTTGTAATACATGAACATCTACAGCAGGTTGATTGTCAGCAGCTGTTGAGAATACTTCTGATTTAGAAGTTGGAATTGTTGTATTACGTGGAATTAGAGTTGTCATAACACCACCTAAAGTTTCGATACCAAGGGAAAGTGGTGTTACATCTAGTAATACGATATCATTAACATCTCCTGTTAAAACACCACCCTGAATAGCAGCACCCATAGATACTACCTCATCTGGATTCACTTCACGAGAAGGTTCTTTTCCAAGTTCTTTCTTAATTAAATCATACACCATTGGAATACGAGTAGAACCACCTACAAAGATTACCTTATCAATATCATCCTTTGTCATTTTAGCATCTTTTAATGCATTACGTACTGGTGTTAAAGTAGACTCTACTAAGTCTCCTACCAAATCCTCGAACTTAGCACGTGTAAGTGTTACATCTAAGTGAAGCGGACCACCATCAGCACCCTGCGTAATAAATGGTGCAGAAATTTGTGTTGATGTTACTCCTGATAAATCTTTCTTTGCTTTTTCTGCCACTTCTTTTAAACGTTGCATAGCCATAGTATCTTTAGAAAGGTCAACACCTGTATCCTTCTTAAATTCTGCTACTAAGTAGTCAATAACCTTCTGATCAAAGTCATCTCCACCTAAGTGATTATTACCATTAGTAGATTTAACTTCTACTACACCATCACCAAGTTCCAAAATAGAAACGTCGAATGTTCCCCCACCTAGGTCATAAACTAGAATAGTTTGAGATTTATCTTGTTTATCAAGTCCATAAGCAAGAGCTGCCGCTGTTGGTTCATTGATAATTCTTTCAACTTCAAGTCCTGCAATTTTACCAGCATTCTTTGTTGCTTGACGTTCTGCATCATTGAAATAAGCAGGAACAGTAATAACTGCCTTTGTAACTTTTTCTCCTAAATAACTTTCAGCATAATCCTTCATATAAGATAAAATCATTGCAGAAATTTCTTCTGGTGAATACTTCTTATCATTAGCCTCCACCTTTTTATCAGTTCCCATCAATCGCTTAATACTAGAGATGGTATTTTTATTCGTTACTGCTTGTCGCTTTGCAGCATCTCCTACAATACGCTCTTCTCCTTTAAAAGCAACAACAGATGGCGTTGTTCTTCCTCCCTCTGGATTAGGAATTACTTTTGCCTCTCCAGCCTCTAATACAGATACACAACTATTTGTTGTACCTAAATCAATACCTATTATTTTTGTCATATTATCTCTTCCTCTCTTAATTATTTTTTATTTACTTTCACTGATGCAGGGCGTATTACCCTATCTTTCAATTTATATCCTTTTAATAAAACCTCTAAAACCTCATCTTCTTCATGGTCATCTAAAGAGTCAGTAAGTAAGGCCTCTTCTAAACTGGGATCAAATATTTCACCCGCTCTTACAATTTCCTCCACACCAAATTTTCTCAAGATTTCTGTTAAGGTTGCATAAACCATTTTAAATCCTGCTAAGAACTTAGACAACTCATCTGTTAAATCATTATCGTCTAACTTAATAGCCCGCTCAAAATTATCTACAATATTAATCAGTTCCATAATCAAATCCTGATTAGCGTATTTTAACATAGTAGAGGTTTCTTCTTCTTTGCGTTTTCGATAATTAATCAATTCTGCTTGCGCATAACGCAATTTTTCTTCTAAAGCCTCTTTTTCCTTCACTAACACTTCAATTTGTTCTTTGTGCTTATTTTTTTTCTCTTTCTTAGATAGTTGTTCTTCTTGACAATGACATTCACCATCACAACTAGAATGTTCCTTGCAATCGCAATTATTCTCACAATGACAAGTGCTATCTATGATTTCCTTCTCTTCCATTGGCATCTCCTATCTTTCTATATTCTGTTTAATAAAATCTAGCATCGCAACTACTCGATCATATTCCATTCTTTTTGGACCAATAATTGCTAATGTTCCTTCTTCTGTTGCGGTTTTAAACTTCGTTTTAATGACTGTTACATCATCATCAATATTACTATCTTTTCCAATACAAATAGTAATATTATTCTCATCATCCTGTTTAATTTCTCGCAGTGTATCCTCATCCTCCAATTTTGTAAATACTTGCCTAATTTTATCCACGTTACTGAATTCTGGCTGATTTAAAAACTTACTCTTGCCAACCACATTCGTAGTATGTGGCGAGGTAAAATCAGAAAACACATGATAGAAGGCATTATAGATTTGTTCATGTTGAGCAACATATTTACCAATGATGGGTTTAATTTCAAACTCTAGTTTACTACTAACCTCATCAATAGGCGTTCCTACAATTAGATTATTAATAAGACCTACTGTTTTTTCAATCTCTTCTAAACTGACATTTTCTAACGTAATATTTTTATGTTCTACATGTCCCTTATCTGTAACAACGATGACTGTCATACTTTGCTCATCAATTGGAACCACATCAATTTTCTTTAATAAATTATCATGAGAAGTGCTACCCAAAACTACTGTAGCATAACTTGTAATATCTGAGACAACTTGCAGACTCTTACTTATACAATCGGATAATTCTAACTGTTGATTTTTAAATATAATCTGTAACTTCAACATATCTTCTGCATTCATTTGTTTTAAAGTCATTAAATGGTCAACATAAAATCGATATCCTACCTCACTAGGTACTCGCCCACTGGAAGTATGTGTTTTTTCTAGCAAGCCATTATCCTCTAGTGTTGCCATCTCACTTCGAACAGTCGCTGATGAGCAATGCAAGCGTTTACATAATAAATTAGAACCAATTGGCTTCGCAGTTTTAATATACTCTTCAATGATGAGTTTTAATATCTTTTTTTGTCGTTCTGTTATTACAAAATCCATCAAAACGCCTCCTAGCACTATTAATTTATGAGTGCTAAAGCTATTATATGACTGAACATTAGCACTTGTCAAGTTTTTTTGCTAAATAAACTACATAAAAAAACAATTCCAAGAATCTATCACTTAGACATCGCCTTTTACTTTTTTGCCTCATTAATAGCCTTTTGAAAATATTCATAATACGATTCCAATTCATTTTTAACTAATGGCAAGGAAATCGTATCATGTTTTTCATTTAATTTGAACTCTAACTGTTCTAGTTCCTTATTAAAGTCATGAAATCTACGTCCTAACATCGAAGAATAATATAAAATTCCCTTTGGATGAACAAATTTATAGCAATCGGCATTAGCAACAACTTCTGATTCTATGCTAAAATATTTTTCTACCCCATGATGCTCTTCTATACATTTAATAATATTTTCTTTTATTTTGTCATCTAAACCATCGATATCTTTAAAAACCTTTGTTGTAGCAGAAACAGCCATTTCTATATGTTTTTTTGGCACTCCTAAATAAGCAGCTTCTGGAAGTTTAGAATTCATCATTGCCAAAGCAATCTTTACAACATTTTCATCTGCACCATACTCTTTTGCTAACTTCATTCCTGCGTTTAAGGACAGTTCATAAAGAAACTTCATATCAGGATTGTACTTTTCAATCTCACTTCTATTAAATTGATTCGCCTTTATTACTAAATCTTCTATACCCATAAAGACCCCTTCCACCTTCCATATATTTTTATTAAAACCATAAACAGCACATTAATTCAAAGAATCATGGCAATGTGGCAGTACAATCGGTACTATCTGGATTTACACATTTATTTAAATCTTCTTCTACACTATTCACCAAATCAGTAGTACTTTTTTTCGTAAATGCCATTGTGCCAATCAACAGCGTCATAATAAGCATAGCCATAATTAATATTCCATAAAGAATCGTCGAAACGGCAAATCCTTTTTGATTCATCATAGTATCATCGTCCTTAATATACTTATATCATACTTTCTCAAAAATTACTATATACTTATCACCATATTTCTTTTGTTTTACTACTTGTAATGAGTCATATGGTGAGACTTTTTCTAAGGAATCCGTTTCACATATAATTTTACCATTCTCATTTATAAGTTGATACTCTAAAATTAACAAAAGGGCCTCTTTAATATAAGAAGTTTGATAAGGCGGATCTAAAAATATGAAATCAAAACTAGCACCTTTTTCCTTTAATACTTTTAATGTCTTTTTAAAGTCATAATTCATGATTATACTTTTACTTTGAAGTGAAAAATTTTGAATATTTTTTTGAATCGTTTTTATAGCATCTTTATTATTATCATTAAGGTATGCTACTTTTGCTCCTTGTGATAAAGCCTCAATTGCTAGTGAGCCACTACCCGAGAAAAGATCTAACACAGTACTATTTACAATCTGTTCTTGTATCATTGCAAAAAGAGATTCTTTTACTCGATCCATAGTCGGTCTTGTCTTAGGATTGTGAAATCCCAAAATAGTACGTCCCTTTAACGTTCCACTAATTACTTTCATGATGACACCTTTGGCTTTCTTTAAAACTTCGTTTTAAATAATCATTAATCTCTAGTATTAAAAAATTAACTTCATTTTCTACTTTTCTATATTCTACTACTTTTAAATTTGAAGAAATATCTACATCACGATTTTTTATTTTTTGATATAGTTGGGAATCATTTAGGATTTCTAATTGAGCACTTTCTAGTCTCTTTATTAAATCTGTCTCGTTTAAGGCCTTTTTTAAAATATCAATTTTCTCTAATAACTCAAGCATATAATCACCATTAAAAGAGTAACATAAATTACTCTTTTTTTCAATCAAGTTAAAACATCAATAATGGAAGTAATCATATCTAGACGACTTGAAAATTTTTCCATCTTATCTTCTGGCGTCAATTTATAACGGCTTTTCATCTCTTGTTCCATCTCTTTAATAAAAGCAGGAGAACGGTTTAAGTATTTGTACCAATAAGAATTTTCTCGTAAATACCGATAAAGGTTGGGATTGTGGCGAATGGTCATTTGAGTTTGGACAAACATTAATCATCAAAGTACTTATACATGGGACGAGGTTCATAACCCGAAGTCTTAGTAGCTGTACTTCCTCCGATTCCAATATCTTGTAATAGTCCTATAGTCTTTTGCAAATTTCCCACTGTCTTTTGAACAGAATCTAAATCCACTTTCTTTACCATATTTATAAGTTCTGACATAGAGGATGCCTTATCCTTTGCTGGCACACTTGTCAAATTCGTTTTAAAGTAATGATCCCAAACATTATTAGACTCCCCATATAATTCATACAATTCATAAAAATCCTGCCATGTATTTTTTTTATTAATTACATGAGTGGCAAGCTCTGGATGTATTTTTACAAAATTTTTAAAATTTTCTTTCGACATATTTCTCACCTATAAAAGTATATGAAACAAAAAAGAATTCTTTCCAATTTTATATCAAAAGAAAAACCATCCATCCAAATATTAACATTAGATGAATAGTCTTTATCTTTTCTTTTGTAGCAGCATATACATGACTTATAAAGGGAGAGACAACCACTTTCCCTTCATTTAATAAATGTTTAGCATCGGTAAGAAAGTTTTTAGGGTAATTAGAGTTTTCTACTCTAAGGCTTGTGGAACCTTTTCTCTGTTCAAGGGGTAAATGTCTTATTGATTCATCATATATATATTTATAATCTTGAAAGTCAAAATCAACTACATTATCATATTGTTTTTCCAGTCCCCATATATGCCATAATTAATAATTTTTCCATTTCATCTTTCTCCTTTTATCTTCTAATTTAGAAAATCATCTATAGTCATAAGTTTATCATCAATTTCTTTTAAAGAAATCGTCTTCTTTTTTTGTATAACCTCTACTGGTGACTGTTGCTGTAATAAATCATCTTTTTTTTGTAGTTCCAAAACTACAAAAGCGTCTGTTAAGAGTCCTTTTATAACCTGACTACCAGTTGAATAACGATCTAGTATTGGTAATTCCACAGATTTAACATAATGAATTGTATCATTACGAAGACCAAGTTGTCTTTTAGCATCTATTACAAAGGTTTTAATAACACGATAAGGATTTGTTTTTACCTCACGAAGAAGTAGTAGTCCTCTACGACTTCTAGTAGATAAATCTAGTTCATGAATATGTAAGCGCTTTGCTGTTCCACGATCTGTTACTACTGCTACATACCCATCTTCATGATAATCTAGACTATTAAGGGAAACAACCTCATCCCCTTTTAAAGTAATTCCTTTTACACCACTTGCTTTTACCCCTACTACTGGTACATCTGAGGCGGCAAAAACAAGACCATAAGCCTGATTGGTACTAAGAAGAATATCTGGTTTTTCTTCATAACATACAGCGACCAATACATCATCTGCTTTTAATTTCATACATAACGCTGGCTTAGAATACCGTTGTAATTTAAAACCTTTCAGATTACAACGCTTAATCATTCCATTTTTTGTAGCCAAAATTACTCGCATATCACTAGAAAAATCATAAGCAGGAAGTGATGAAATAATATTTTCCTCTTCACCTATAGAAATTATATTACTAACATGTTTAGGCATATCTTTCCATTTTAAATCTGGAATCATATGAACAGGAATATGGAGATAATTTCCAAGTGATGTAAACAATAATAGTGTATCTGCTGTATTCATCTCATATAGTCCTATCACATAATCATTCTCTTTTAAAGCAGACTCTTCTGTTGATGAAGCATAACTTCTAGGAGAAGACCTTTTAATATAACCATCATGGGTTACCATAACAATGGTATCTTCCTTCGGAATCATAGCTGTAGTATCAATTTTTAACTCTGTAATTTCTTCTTTTATATCAGTAAGGCGTGGTGTTGGATAATCCTTTTTTACACCCTTTAAATCTTTTTTCATAACAGATTTTAATACATCCTCACTACCAAGGATTGCTGTAAGTCCTTCAATGATTTTTCTAAGATTTTCCATCTCTTGTTCTAATTGAACAACATCTGTATTCGTTAAGCGATAAAGTTGTAATGTAACAATAGCCTCTGCTTGGGCCTCACTAAAGGCAAACTTTTCCATTAAATTCGTTTTGGCATCGGCTTTATTTTTTGATTCCCTTATTGTTTTTATCACTTCATCCAAAATAGAAATACACTTAATTAATCCTTCTACGATGTGATATCTAGCTTTCGCATGACGAAGATCAAATTCTGTACGCCTTTTTACAACATTTCGCTGATGAACAATAAAAGCGTCCAAGGCTCCTTCCAAGCCCAACAATTTAGGACGACGATTGACAATAGATACCATATTAAAGTTATAACTAATTTGCATATCTGTATTTTTTAATAAATAGGCAACAATCAAGTCCTTATTAGCACCCTTTTTAAGATCCACTACAATTCGCACATCAGCAGCAGATTCATCTCGAACTTCTATGATACCATCTATTTTTTTATCAATACGAATATCGTCCATCTTTTTAACAATCTGTGCCTTATTCGCTTCAAAAGGAATTTCTGTAATTATTAAAGAAGTCTTTCCCTTCTCTTCTAAAAATTCATATCTACTTTTTACGATAATTCGTCCACGTCCTGTTTTATAAGCATCACGAATTCCCTCTATTCCTTCTATAATAGCACCAGTCGGAAAATCAGGTCCTTTAACATATTTCATCAAATCATCCAAACTGCATTCTGGATGATCAATTCGATAAACTGTCGCATCAATAATCTCATTTAAATTATGAGGAGGAATACTAGTAGCATAACCTGCTGATATCCCTTGGGCACCGTAGACTAAAAGTGCAGGAAAACGCGCTGGCAAAACAGTTGGTTCTACCGTAGTATCATCAAAGTTAGGCGCAAACTCAACCGTATCTTTTTCTATATCGCGAAGCATTTCATTACTAATTTTAGAAAGACGTGCCTCTGTATAACGATAAGCAGCAGGACTATCCCCATCAATAGAACCATTATTACCATGCATATCAATATATGGAAGTCTAGTCTTCCATGGTTGACTCATTCTTACCATGGCATCATAGATAGACGTATCACCATGAGGATGATAATTACCAATAACATCCCCTACGGTTTTGGCACTTTTACGATATCCTTTATCATAAGTGTTTTTCTCTTTATGCATAGAGTATAAAATTCGTCGCTGTACTGGTTTTAGTCCATCTCTAGCATCAGGAATGGCACGATCTTGGATAATATATTTAGAATAACTTCCAAAACGTTCCCCCATAATATCTTCTAGGGTATAGTCAAAAATCTTTTCAATTACTTCTTGCGTCTGTGTTTTTTTTCTTGCCATATTACCACTACCTTCTATTTATAGTATTTATTTTTTATTATTTTTACTCTTTCCTTTGTCTGTATCTTCTTTCAATATAAAGATATTAACATTTGTAGAAACAGGCTTCTTCTATTAAATCTCATACTCATCTTCTAATGTAAACTCTACATTCTCGTCAATCCATTCTTTACGAGGTGGAACGTCATCTCCCATCAGAATAGATACTCTCTTTTCTGCTAATTGTGCATCTTCAATATTGACACGAATCAAAGTTCTACTACCTGGTTTCATGGTAGTCTCACATAACTGATCAGCATTCATTTCACCAAGACCTTTATAACGCTGTATCTCACAGCGTTTACCTTTTGATTTTTCCTTCATCTCTTCGATAGAGTAAGCGTATTCTATCGTTTTACCACTTTGAATTTTGAAAAGTGGAGGAAGTGCTACAAAAAGTCTTCCATCTTCAATCAGTGGCCGCATATAACGATAAAAGAATGTCAATAATAAACACTGAATATGTCCTCCATCTTCATCGGCATCGCTCATAATAATTACCTTAGAATACTCACAATCCTTTATATCAAAATTAGCGCCATATCCTGCTCCAATCGTATAAATCATCGTGTTAATCTCTTCATTTTTTAAAATATCTTCTTCCTTTGTCTTTTGGGTATTTAAAACCTTTCCACGCAATGGAAGAATCGCTTGAAACTCACGAACACGCCCCTGTTTTGCAGAACCACCAGCAGAGTCTCCCTCCACTAAAAACAATTCTTTCTTCGTTTTATCTTTGGATTGCGCTGGTGCAAGTTTTCCTGATAGGGACCTTTCTTTTGTATTTTTCTTACTGCCTTTTCTAGCCTCTTCACGAGCTTTTCTGGCCGCCTCTCTTGCAATTTTGCTTTTCAAAGACTTATTGATAATATCTGTAGCGACCGCTCTATTTTCTTCTAGAAAAATACGAATTTGCTCTGTGACAATATTATCTACTACTACTCGTGCTTGAGGGGTTCCAAGTTTGCCCTTCGTTTGTCCTTCAAACTGGAGAATACCTTCTGGGATTTTCAAACTGATAACAGCAGTTAAGCCTTCTCTTACATCGCTTCCTTCAAAGGCCTTATCCTTTCCCTTTACAAAGCCATTACTTTTAGCATAGTCATTAAACACTTTAGTCAAAGCCGTCTTAAAGCCAACCTCATGCGTTCCTCCGTCAATTGTTTTAACATTATTAACAAATGAAACAATGTTTTCTGAATAAGTATCTGTATATTGCATGGCAATATCTACTTCTATTTTTTCCTTTTGTCCACCGAAAGAAAGCACCTTATGAAGGGTTGTTTTTCCCTTATTGATATCTTCCACGAACTCCTCGATACCTCGTTCATAACAAAAAACTGCGCTCTTTTCGTCTTCCTCATCAATTACTTCAATGGTAAGTCCTTTCATTAAAAAAGCAGACTCCTGCATTCTCTCACAAATCGTAGTATATGAAAAATGAATCGTAGAAAAAATTTCCTCGTCTGGTAAAAACCGTACTGTCGTTCCTGTCCTATTTGTAGTACCTATTTTCTTTAAAGGAACAGAAACGCATCCCCCATCACTACATTTCATATAATATTCACCTTTATCACGCCTTGTTGTTACTTCTAGCCATTTTGATAAAGCATTAACGACACTAGAACCTACACCGTGCAATCCTCCAGAAACTTTATACCCATCACTTTCAAACTTACCACCAGCATGAAGTACTGTAAAGATTACCTCTGGTGTACTTCTTCCAGACTCATGCATTCCAACGGGTAATCCTCTACCATAATCCTCAACACTTAAAGACTTATCTTTATGAATCGTAATTACAATCTTATTACCAAATCCATTAATTGCTTCATCTATCGCATTATCGACAATTTCCCAAACTAAATGATGAAGTCCTCTCTTATCAGTAGATCCAATATACATTCCTGGACGTTTACGAACGGCTTCTAACCCTTCTAATATCTTAATTGATGAATCATCATATCTCAATGCCATATTATCACTCCATTACTTTTCATATCAATTATAGCGAAAATTATTTCTAATATCAAATTATTTGACTTATTTTTACAAAAAAGAGAAATTATTTCTTCTTATTATATGAAAAAACAACAATTTATTTACTTTTTACTGCCTTATCCACCTCCGAAAATAAATAATCTAAAATAGCATTAAAGCCCTTTTCAATAATAGATGACATTTCTAATACCACACTGGAGATATGATTACTATAGACCTTTTTCTCCACTAGATAAGCATCCATATCAATTTTCTTTCCCTCTTTTAAATCTTTTTCATATTTTTCCATCGCCTCCTGTGTAAGCGCTGTCTTTCTTCTATTTTCAACTTCTAAATAGCCACTTGCCATTCCAAAATAAACAACTAAAAAAACAATTCCCAAAACACCAATTACCATTCGAACGATACTTTTACCCTTCATTAACCGTAATCACCTCACTAAATACCTCGCTAAAAGCATTCACAGAATTTAACACTTCCGTGATTTTATTATCAGGGCCCCCTACCTCTAATAAAATGGTATATTCAGAACTATCTTGATTATATACACCGTTTACGCCCTCTCCTCCTTTTTTATAAATTCCTTTACAAAGGCCTGGGTACCTCTCATTTAACTTTGCAACTATTTTTTCCGTAAAAGATAAATTCTTCATATAATTAGGATTTTCAAGTCCTATTAAAAATAATAATTTCGCATAACTCTTCCCTTCAATTTCTATTGTTGTTTTATCATAAGATAAAGAATCTCTATGAAAATCAATAAAATATTTTATAGTCCTATAATTATTCTTTACATCATCTAAATATATTCTAGAAGCCCTATAACTATAATTATAATTCCACTTATTTTCATTTAATAAATTCTTAATACTCCTCTCTTCTACTAATGTTTCAAAACCTGCCTGTTCTAATCGCTCCTCTAAGATATAGCTTCCCACCAATACGGTTGGTGTTACAGAGTATTCCGCAATAGAGGATGGTGCATACTCTTCTGTTTGATGAGAATTATAAATGTATATTAACGGTTCCGCTACTGTATTCTTCAGCTCTTTTTCTCTCTTTTCTTTTTTCACCTCTTGTTCTAACTTCACAAGACCCTTATAATTTTTATTAATCAAAAAAGTAGGATTTGTCACCATTTTTTTAACCTTATCTAACATACCCGTTTTTTCCTTAATATGATTATTAGACTGTTTTAATAACAACTTTACTAATACCTGATCACTTATTTTAAAATTACTTTGTGCCAAATATTCATAGGTTACATAAAAACTAAAAAAGAAAACGAGCGCAAAAAGAAGAAACTTTATTTTTGGTTTCTTTTTCTTTCGTTTTTTGGCAATAAACTTTTTTCTCATAATACCATCACCAAAACTATCATATATAATAAATCTTATTTATTTTGTCGCTTTAAAGTTCTCATGTAAACTTTTATTAATTCCTTGACCTAATAACATCGAAAGTCTATCAATTGTAAAATCAATCTCTTTAGGTGTTACCATCAAATTATAATTGATAGGGATTAATACTTCCATAATTAACTCTTTTACATCTTTATCATCCAAATTTCCAATCATTCCTAAAATTTCTGCTTTCTCTTCCTTGGTTAATGTATCAGGATAATCAATATAATTTTGTTTATGACTAGGAATTAATTTTTCTTTGGCACTATCAATATGATCTATTTTATAACTAAAGTGTTTATAAATATATTGTACAGTATTAGAAACGACTGTCACAAGATCGACGATAGTAGGTACTCCTATTACGATCACAGGAATACCTAATGATTCATAAGATAACTCTTCTCTATTATTACCAACCCCTGACCCAGGTGTAATTCCCGTATTCGACATTTGAATTGTTTTCGTTACCCGTTCCATATTATTTGCCTTTAAAGCATCTATGACAATTAAAAAATTAGGTTTTACTACATGAATAGCACTTTTTATTAATTGTCCTGTTTCAATTCCCGTTGTTCCTGTAACATCTGGTGTAAAAGAAGCAGTATTACGATACCCTTTTTCAAGCTCTCCTAGTTGAAACAAATGTCTTGTAACTAATATTTGTTCTAATGTTTTAGGACCTAATGCATCTGGTGTTGAATGATCATTTCCAAGTCCAACAATTAAAGCAGAATCCGTCTCTTTCAAATTACAATCTAAAAGAAATTTTTTAAAAACTTTAATAAAAGTATCTTCTACTATTTTATATTGATCTTTATCTGTAACATCTTGAAAAATGATAGTACGATAAAGCCCCGCTTTTCGATTTAACTTTTTACTACCACTATCACTTATTTCCATCTCTTCAACAATCACACCATTATTTTCATAGCGCTTAGATTTTACCTCTTCTTCTCTTAAATCCTCTGTAATATCTTCTATTACCAAATCTGTTCGAAACCCATAATTTTTCAAATCTATTGTATGCACATTTTATCACCATTATTAATATCTACAAATATCTATATTTTATTTGCATTTTTAACTATTTTTTGTTAAAATGAATATGTTTATAAAAGTGAGGTGAAAAAAGTGCCAAATATTCAAAGTGCAAAAAAGCGTGTTCGTAGTAACGCAAAACGTGAAAAAGTAAATACTTTAATAACTTCTAGTATGAAAACTGCCATAAAGAACTTTGAAAAAAGTGTAAAGGCTGGAAACAAAGAAGACGCTGCTGTTAACTTAAATATTGCAATTCAAAGAATTGACAAAGCAGTTGCAAATGGATTAGTACACCAGAACAAAGGTGCACGTTTAAAATCAAGACTTACTAAAATGAAGAATGCAATGGAGTAAAATCTGTTGTTTTTTTATGTCAACCGAACGTATTTTTACTAATTTTTTTGTCGTTTTATGTTATGATAATATTAGGGTGAATGATATGAAATACACAAGATTTATTGTGCTGGGACTTTTATTAATTGTTTCTGGTTTTGCATTTCTATTAAGAGAACAATTAGTCATTCTTTATACAGAACACTTTATTAAGGTAGATAAGGATGTAAAACTAGAAGGTCACAATAATTATTATCGAAATTATGGATATAGTTTTGTAGAAAATACCAATAACTTTCAACCACATTCTAAACAGGATCTTATTGATATTTACTACACTATTATTAATGCAGGAAAAGAAGAATTTACTTTTTATTGTCCAGATGATTGGAAAGAGTGCCTATCAGAAGTAAAATATTTAGCAAATGATCAAACAACACTATCCCATATCAATAATTTTGTTCATCCATTTAACGGTTTTAAGCATATTGAAACTGTTTATGATAGTCTTGGAAAAATTACAATTCGTATCGATAAAACTTATAGTAAAAGTGATATCAAAAGTGTTCAAGAAAAAGTAGAGTATATCAAAGAAATACTCCAAAATGATTCCCTATCTACTATTGAGCAAATCAAAGTATATCATGATTATATTATTAACAATAGTAAATATGATTCTAGTAGAAGTGATGAAAATATTGTGAAATATAAATCCGATATTGCCTATGGTCCTTTGATCGAAGGAAAGGGATTATGTGGAGGATATACAGATGCAATGGCTCTACTTTTAGAGGATATGAGCCTAAATAATATCAAAGTCTCTAGTGAAAATCATGTATGGAATGCAGTATTAATTGATAATCAGTGGTATCACTTAGATTTAACTTGGGATGATCCTGTAACAACAGATGGATCTGATTTATTAGAATATAACTTTTTCTTAATTAATACACAGAAATTAAATGAAATAGAAAAAGAACAACATATATTTTCAGACAACGTTTATCAAGAATTAAAATAGAAGGGCTCAATTACCCTTCTTTTCTATAGGTCTAATCTCACTCTTTTTAGGTAGAAGCGAGAAAATTTTTGCTATTAATGTTAATAATTTTAAAATTGTCATCTCTAATACTGCTGTTGAAAAAATACTTATTTTACGAAAGAACGATAACGTTTCGAGTTCTATCGCAAATCTTGCTGTAAATATATAAAACGTTAAAAATGCTCCAAATATAGTATAACTTATTAAAAATATTATAGTACCACTTACATCTATTAAGTGTAGATAACAAGCGAGAATAATCGCAAGTATTCCTAAAAGCTCTAAGATAGGACCTACCCAACCAGAAAGAGGGGCATATAATATATCCCACACTGACTTTTTGTTTTTAAGATTGCTGTGGACAACTACTCTATTTTGATTGCTTTTTTGATGAAGAAACTTCATAACTGTATTTGGCACTTCAACAAAACAGACAACTTCTGGAACATATTGTGATACATAGGAAATCCCTTGTTTTTTGGAATAGGCCTTTAATTTTAGAATTAACTCATAATCCTCTCCAAATGAATTTAAATCAAATCCACCAATAGCAATCACAACATCCTTTTTAAATAGATTAAATGTTTTAACAACAGGAGCAGTATTCATGCGTCGTTCTGCTAAAAAGTACCGATTATACTCTAGTGCCTGCATACTAGAAAGAACCCCTCGTGGTAGAAAATAAGACTTTGTTTTCTCATTTTTATTACTAACACGTACACTTCCACTACAAACAAGCATCTCCTCATCTTCCAAAATAGGACGAACAATATTAACGAGAGCATCCTGGGCCAAAGTAGTCGTAGCATCTATACAGGTAATATAAGGATAAGTCGCAATATCAATGGCTGTATTTAAGGATTCTATTCGACCGCAAAACTCTTTCTTTACCAGTGTAATTTTAACAAAATCATGATTCCCCTCGTAGACTTCTTTTATATCTTTTATTTGTAATTGTTTACGAATAGGACGATTTATTTTTTTCATTCGTAAATGTCTCACCAATAAATCCGTAGTTTTATCAGAAGAACCGTCATCTACTATAATAATTTCATAAGCCTTATATTTTAATTTCAAAAGATTATCTATCGTATTCACTATTACTTTTTCATGATTATGTGTTGTAATTAAAATAGAAATAGGAATATCATAATCACTGTTCAAACGACTGTTGAGCCTTCTATAAGAGGATTTTCTATAAAGCCCTATAAAACCGATTAAAATAGTAAAAAACAAATATATAGAATATATTATCAAAAATAGAAGGAATAAATAACTCATCACTATAAGGCCTGTTCTAAAAAGATCCATCTCAAACACCTACCTTCTCTTTTGCTGGTTTAGCGGATACTGTGGCATTTATGAATTTCTCAAACGATTTGCCAGAGCTTTGCCAAACATAGTCAAGCATCTGATTAGCATAAGGATCGGTAATAGCATTCATAATACGAATCTCATCTAACCCCAAAGTCATTCTCGATAATGAAATTGCTGCATTTTTTCGTACATACCAATTATAATCTGATAAACAATCTATTAAAGCCAATCTTGCCTTTTTCGTATCATATGATGCCAAAGCATAAGCAGCTACTAGGCGATACTCATAGTTATAGTCATCTTTATTGTATAAAATTTGCAAGAGTTTCTCTCCCATCGGTTCATAGCAATAGCAAGCAAAATACCTAATAATCGTTAAATCTACTTCTTTATCATATTTCTTACTATGAAATTTCTGATAAATTTCTTCTACTCGATTTTCTTTACTAAATCTTGCATAATTAATAATCGCCACTTGAAAATTAGGAGAAAAAAGATCGAATTGTTGTAGTAAAAGTGCCACTAATGTTTTATGGTTCCCATTAAAAAGTAATAAATCATCTACCAATAATCTAGGACTATAATATAGATTACGTTTACTAATTTTCTTTAAAGAATTTACTACTAATTTTTCAGACCCTCTTCGGTAGAAAAAAAGCATTGCATACTGTCTACAATAAATTGACTTATCTAAAACAAAATGCATCATGGCATAACTAATAGTATCATCATCATTCTGTAATATCTTAGGAAACAATGATAAGACATAGGTAAAATGGGCCTTATCAAGTGATTTCTTTGTACGAAAGTAATCTGCCAAATATTGAAAAGCAATAGAAATGCTAATGCAATACTCTTCTAACAAAGGACAATCCTCCTGCTCTAACTGCGATAATACATCTTCAAAAATAAGTAGGTTTCTCACCTTTTTTAATTCTTTTTGTAAATAAATAATATGTTCAGTTGAGGAAGGTTTGCCTTTTTTTAAATGTCTCATCTCTTCTAAAATCGCATTCTTATACAAAACACCTTTTTGTTTATTTATCATATGGATAACTTTTGTTTTGATTTTATATATCAAACTTAAAAGGATTAAAAAAGCGATAATAAAACCATAAATAATACTTACTATACAATGCATGAGACTACTACCTTTCCTATTTGAACTTGCAAACTTAATATTGATAACAACATTGTACCATTGATTATATTCCATTAGCAAGAAGAAAGATATTCCATTCATACCTTTATATTTATAAATAATAACAATAGCATAAAAAAACAGGAGTAAACCCGACTTACTTTTCTCCTATTTCTTTTTATTTGAAGTACTACTATGTCTTAATTCGACCTGTTCTACTATATTTTGTACTTGCTGTTTCACGTCTTGGACATAATCAAAATTCTCAATAAAAATATATTTTCCAAGTTTCAGCATTTCTTCTTGTTGATGATAGAAATCATTTACAACAAGAAGAAACTGTTCTAAATTTTCATCTCCCAAAGACTCTTTTAAAACACCAGGATTGTTATTGACAGAAGCCTCTTCAAATACAGATTCATATTTAGGAATAAATGGCTCTAGCAAAAAATAATTTGTGCTATGAACAGATAAATCTATATTCTCTACTGCTGTACTATCTGCTATTAAGACACTATCACTATAACCAGCCAATCTTTCCCTGACCTTTTTATTTTTATATTGGTTGTATAACTCATTTAAATTTGTATATTTTTTTTCAAGATCAAACCCCGAAATAGCACTATATTCATCTGACATAGTTGCAATATGTCCACCCTCATGAGATAACACATAGTCCATAGTAGAATTCAATTTATGATTAGGGTTTACTCTTATGCAAGATAGTACATTTAATGCCATATACTCAATTCCAATATAATTGTGATGCTTATCCATATCTAGAAGATATGTAGCACAAACTCCTGTACAAGAAGTATTTTGAAAAGAATTATTTACAAATTTATAAATACCTTCCCTTTTTTGTTTATCTAGAGATGTAAACGTTAATAAATCTTTTATATCTTTATTACAAGTACGATTCGCAACAGCATCACTCAACAGATATTGATTAATAAATTCTTCCTTTCCAATAATGTAACGATAATTATCTTCAACGCTTTGATATTTATCATTATAAGAATTTATCTCATCTTCTAAGATATCAAGGGCCTGCCTACCTTTAAAAAACTCTGACATACTAGCATTACGAGGAAATCTGATTTTTTCTAGAAGAGACGCCCCATCTTGAATATCAACATTTAATTTTGTAGAATCAATACCAAAATCCACTAAAATATTCTTACGAGCAAAAAGAGCATAAACGTCCTCGTCATAATCTGGTTTAAAATATTTAATATCTCCCATATTAATTCCCTCATCAGAGACAGAAACCAAATGCTTATAATATTTTGATTTTTGTAAAAAAGACGCTATATCATAATCAGGATATTGATTAATATAATTAAACTCTGAAGCTGTTAAAAAAATAGGATGATTTATAATAAATGATTTTACTATAGAGTCATGTTCGTGTTGTTCTTGTTGATCACTTTTTCTAATTTCTTGCTTCTTTTCTTGTAATAATTTTTGAATAGCATTATGTTTTCTTTCAACAGTTTTAATGAAATTAAGTTGTTTTTTCAAAAAAGTCTTTCTCTCTTTGTCGTGACAATCCTCTATAAATGATATTAATTGACTTTTAATAGGTCCTTTAAAAAACACCAAATCTCTATCATTTTCAAAAAACAAAACATTATGATTTACGAAAATTTTTTCAATAAAATTCAAATTTTTCTTCTCGTCGATATATATAGGATATTGATATCCAAAAGACGATAATAATTTTTTATATAATTGTACTACCATAGTTTCTTCAAAATCTGCAATAAACTTTTTCATATCTTTTTTCTCTGATAGAAACAAATAATTAATCTTTCCAAAATTTTTTTCTATTTTTCTACGATTTTGTATTCCATATTCCGCTATATAAGCTTTTTTTATATATTCTAACTGCCTCTTTATATCATCATAATTAGGATTTAAAATAAAATTTAAAACATCTAAATCAACATCTATAAGCATACTATCACCCTATCCTACTATCCATTTACTATTCTACTATATTTAAAAAGTTTTGAAAAGTAAATTTTATCAATCCCCAACAAAAAAAGAGAGAATGAATTCTTATTTTCTTCTCTCTACTTGAATTTTTCCGTTAATATCATTAAGCGCTACTTCTTCTATATTTAGCTCTTTTCTTATGATTTCCTCTGCAATTGTTTCCCTCATAACATATTCTTTGTATACTTCTAACATTTGATCTAATTCAGAGTCTCCATCATAATAAACGGCAATATGATCTGTAATTTCAAAATCTGCCTCTTTTCTCAATGCTTGAACATTACGAACAAATTCGCGAGCCAAACCTTCCAAAATCAGCTCTTCTGTTAAAGTAGTATCTAAAACTACGCAAGTTTTCTCGTTACTACTAGAAGCATATCCCTCTTTTTGTTTTAATGTAATAATTACAGAAGATGAGTCCAATATTAATTCATTTCCTGCTACTGTTATAGTAAGAGAGCCTTTTTGAAGAGATGTTATTTCCTCTTTTTCAAGATTTTGTAGTTTCAATTGTAACTCTTTAATATCAGAACCTAACTTTTTACCTAAAACCTTAAAGTTTGGCTTAACAATGTAATCTAAATATTTACTCATATCCTCTTGAAAAACAATTTCTTTTACATTTAATTCCTCTTGAATAATTGGAAGTAGTTTTTCTATCTTATCTTTATCATCTTCTGACAAAATTAGTTTACTAATTGGCTGACGAACTTTAATTCCCGCCTCTTCTCTAGCAAAACGGCCTAGCGAACAAATATCTCGTACCAAATTCATACAAGCTTCTACATCATCATTTATCAATGACTCATCTACTGTTGGATAACTTGTTAAATGAACAGATTCTTCATTTGTTAATTTTTGATAAACTTCTTCTGCAATAAATGGCGTAATTGGCGCTACTAGTTTTGATAATGTAACTAACACCTCATAAAGAGTCAAATAAACAGCCTTTTTAGATTCATCCAACTGAGCAGACCAAAATCTTCTTCGGTTGCTACGAATATACCAATTAGATAAGTCATCATTTAAAAATGGTACAATGGCACGTGCTACTTTATTTAAATCATACTCCTCATAATCATTTGTTACATCTTTAATTAAACGATTCAATTTAGATAGGATAAATCGATCACTAAATTCCCGTTTACTAATAGGAATATCATATTCCCTTGGATCAATATGATCTGCATTCGCATACATCGAAAAGAAAGCATAAGTGTTTTTAAAGGTAGAGAAATATTTAGAATAGATTTCCTTCAAGCCCTCTTCGTCAAATTTCAAAGGTGTCCAGACAGGAGAGACATATGCCAAATAAAAGCGGACAGTATCGGCACCATATTTTTCCATAGTCGTAAATGGTTCTACAATGTTTCCTTTTGATTTGCTCATCTTCTTTCCCTCGGCATCCTGTACCAAATCATTTACTAAAACATTTCTATATGGGGCACATCCCTTCAAAAAAGTAGAAATTACTAATAGTGTATAAAACCATCCGCGAGTTTGATCAATGCCCTCACAAATAAAATCTGCTGGAAACTGATCCTCAAAAATATTCTCATTTTCAAAAGGATAATGGTATTGTGCAAAAGGCATAGAACCAGAATCAAACCAGCAATCAATAACATCTGAAACCCTATGCATAACCTGACCACAATCAGGACAAGTTATATGAATATCATCTACAAAAGGACGATGAAGTTCTATAGACTCATCTATTTTTTCACTAGCCATCTCTACAAGCTGTTTACGAGATCCTATCATAATATCTTTCCCACAGCTACATCTCCATAAAGGAAGAGGAGTTCCCCAATAACGATTTCTAGAAATTGCCCAATCTTTTAAATTTTCCAACCAATTTCCAAACCTTTTCTCACCAACATAAGATGGATGCCAACATACCTTTTTATTGGCTGCAATAATTTTATCTTGAAATTTTGTAATGGCAAGATAAAATGATGGCTTAGAATAATAAATTAGTGGTGTGGAACAACGCCAACAATGAGGATAATTATGTTTTATTTTTTGCTTTTTAAACAATTTATTATTCTCTTTCAAATATTTAATAATTTCAAGGTCAGCGTCAAATACGAACATTCCCTTCCATGGTCCTTCTAAATATTTTCCATCTTCGCCCACTGGATTGACGTAAGGCAGTTGATACTTAACACCTACTCTATTATCATCCTCTCCAAAAGCTGGCGCTAGGTGAACAATTCCTGTACCATCTTCCATTGTTACATATTCATCCACTGCTACAAAAAATGCCCGTCCATCTACCTTTAATTCAGGAATTAATTGTTCATATTCCATATACTCCAAATCTTTTCCCAAATATGTCTTTACTACTTCAACTTCTTCTCCCAATACACTAGAAACAAGGGCTTTTGCTAAAATAAATTGATATCCTAAGGATTTTACTTGAACATATTCTTCATTAGGGTTTACACATAATGCTACATTGCTGATTAAAGTCCAAGGGGTAGTCGTCCATACTAAAAAATATACATCTTCTCCCTTTTTCTTCATAGGAACAATAACAGTATTAGTATCAACATCTTTATAACCTTGTGCTACTTCATGAGAGGCTAATCCTGTTCCACATCTAGGACAATATGGTAATATTTTACTACCTTCATAAAAATACCCTTCATCAAAAAACTTCTTTAAAATCCACCATTCTGTTTCAATATAATCATTATCATATGTTACATAAGGATGTTCTAAGTCAATAAATTGTCCCATCTTTTTTGTCAAATCAGAAAAAGACTTCTCATTTTTCCATACATTTTCGCGACATTTTTGGTTAAATTCTCCTATCCCATATGACTCAATATCCTTTTTATCAGAAAAGCCTAACTCTTTTTCTACCTGTAGCTCAACTGGTAAGCCATGTGTATCCCAACCAACTTTACGAACTACTCGGTTTCCTTTCATTGTTTCATACTTACAAAAAGAATCTTTTAAAAATTTAGCTAACATATGATGCAAACCTGGGTGTCCATTCGCAGTAGCAGGTCCATCATAAAATACATATTTTTTTCCCTTTTCTTTTGTATCTATTGATTTTTGGAATATCTTTTCTCTCTCCCAAAAATCTATATATCTTTTTTCAACTTCACTAACTGTCCCTTTTTCTAATTTTTCAAATTCCATAAATATCATCACCTTTCATTCTATCCTCTAACTAAAAATAACATAACTATAATATACAACAAACAATGTTAAAAAAACGAATCCTTCTTTTCTAGAAATCTTATAATCTTTAAAAGAAAATAAGAACAATAATATTGCCGAGATAATCATTACAATCAAATCAATACTATTAAATGTTAAATGTGAAATGCCCCCCAACAAAGTAACAGGCAAACCAATTACCATTCCAATGTTAAAGATATTACTACCAACAACATTACCAATAGCAATATCATACTCTCCTTTTCTTGTTGCTAAAACAGAAGTAACCAATTCTGGCAAAGAAGTTCCTAAAGCAATAATCGTAAGACTAATCAGTCTCTCACTTACTCCCATTTCTGTAGCAATAAAGGATGCTGAATCTACCACCAAATTACTTCCTAAAATAATAGAAATTATACCCACAACAGTAAACAGGAATGCTTTTACTAGTGGCATTGTTTCACCATCACTGTCATCATCAACCTTCTTACGCATAACAGAGATTAAATAATAAATAAACACTAAGAAAAATAATAACAAAATAATTCCATCGCTTCTAGTAAATGCATTCGTAATTTTAGAATCAAAGATATGATCCGATAATAATACTGAAAACACAGTAGTCATAAGCAAAGTAATAGGCAGTTCTTTTTTTACTGTATTATTTTTTACACTCAAAGCATGTACCATAGCAGATATTCCCAAAATTAACAAAATATTTAAAATATTACTTCCTATTACATTTCCTAAGACAATATCTCCACTTCCTTTTAACAAAGATTTAATGCTTACTGCAAACTCTGGTGCTGAAGTTCCAAAAGCAACAATGGTTAATCCGATAAGCATCTTAGATACCTTAAAGTTTTTGGCAACTCCACTAGCACCATCTACAAAAATATCTGCCCCCTTAATTAAAATAATAAATCCTACGATTAATAGTATTATTTGTACAATCATTTTACTTCCTCCTCAAAAAAAGAAAAGTCTACTTCTTAAGGACGAAATCTCGCGGTACCACCTTAATTCATAGACTTTATGCTCTCTAAACTATAACGCGTTACCGGTTTTATCTTATCCATAAAACACACTTGAAAGTGATCTAGAATATAGCTATCTATTTGTTTTCACCAACCACAAACTCTCTTCAAGACAACTTATATTCCCGTCTTTCGCACTTGTTTTTATTCACATATTTATACTTATAACACAGTTTATAAAAATGTTCAAGTCCATCCTATTCATCTTTTAAATTACAATAAACATCTTGTACATCATCTAAATCTTCTAGCTGTTCAATCATACTGTACACTTTTTCTTTATCCTCATCAGCTAATTCAATATAATTATCAGGGATAAAAGTAACTTCGCTTGATAAAAAATCAACAATTCCATTTTGCTCTAATGCATCTTTTACAGAAATAAAATCCTCTGGTTTTGTTGTAATTAAATAAGAATTATCTAAAACTTCAAAGTCCTCGGCCCCTGCATCAAGGGCTATCATCATAGATTCTTCCTCTTCATAATCTTTAGGAATTTCAATATTTCCAGTACGATGAAACATATAACTTACAGAACCACTAGTGCCTAAATTTCCTCCTCGTTTTGTAAACGCATTACGCACCTCCGCCGCTGTTCTATTTTTGTTATCCGTTAAACAGTCTACAATAACTGCAATCCCTTTTGGACCATACCCCTCATAACGAATAGACTCATAGTTTTCAGAGTCTCCTGCGCCTTTTGCCTTATCAATTGCTTTTTGAATATTATCTTTAGGCATATTAGCCCCACGAGCCTTTTCTACAATCATACGAAGAGAGGGATTTTGGTCTGGATCTGGTACGCCAAGTTTTGCTGCCACATAAAGCTCTTTAGCTAGCTTCTGAAACACTTTACCTCTTGCTTGATCTGCTGCTCCTTTTGCACGATGAATCTTAGCCCATTTAGAATGTCCACTCATAGTTTTACCTCCTTTATAATTCCCTATTATAATATCACATGTCACTTCATTTTGCTAGTATAAAAATAAAAAGCAACAAAATCAAATATTTTGCTACCTTTTTCAAATATTACACCCTGCCTAAATCTTCCATCATAATAAAGATTTTGAAATAATTCAGACCTTCGTGAGGAATAGTGATTTTCATCGGATAACGAATCCTCTATTCTTCCCCTATTATGGCTAGTGCCACAAAAAGTGGAATTTGCCGCCTCAGATGTTAGCCCAAACTAAAGCAAACACATCCATACTATTTAGTCTTAACTTTTGCTTTATCCTTTATCCCTTGATAACGACTATTTTTAAGAAATTCTAAACTAGCATCTGGATTATCCATATAATTGGCAAAACAAGCAACATTTTTCATTCTTCTCAATTTATTAAGAGCCTTTTTTTCATTTTGATATATTGAAGCTTGAGAAACATTGTACTTTTCAGCAAGTTTTCGTTGTGTAAAAATAGGATTACCATCTAGTCCAAAACGTAAATTTAGAATATTTCTCTGATATTCAGATAATTCACAAGCCTGAAATAATTGCTGTACTTCCTTCTGCATTACATTTCTAATTACTTCTTCCTCCATCGAAATTTCCTCATTACAAATCAAATCTCCAAGTTCACAATCTTCCTGATCCTTTGTAGAAAGGTAGGCTTGTTCGTTTATACTAAGGAAATTAGTAGACAAAAACTGTAATTGTCCTACTTCCTTAGTAGTCATTTGTAATCTATTAGCAATTTCTTGTATGCTTGGCATCCTGTCCATTTCCTCCTGAATTTGAGAAATTACCTCCTTATATTTTTTTATCTTTTTAATTATATCGTTGGTACCATCGGGAATTTTGGTAAGCTTACCGTTTTTATTTAATTGACGAACAACTTCATGTTTTATTTCAATATATGCAATAGTAGTAAGACTCTTTTCTCTTTCAAAATCAAATTTCTCTATTGCCTTTAATAAACCTACACACCCATTTTGAATTAAATCCTCATAGTCATGTCCTCTACCTTGATACCTTCCTGCAATATGATCAACCAAGGTTAAATGAGAGCGAATTAATTTTTCTCCTGCCTTTTTATTTCCCTCCAGATACTGCTTAATTAAAGCATTGACTTCACTTTTCTCTAGTGCTGGAAGTGTTTGAGCCATAATATCATGTGGTGCACTCAGTAAATAATCATAGGCTGGAGCTTGGTCAACATCATATCCCTCTATACCATGTAATTCACAATATGCTTCTAGTAATACTCTGGTTCTCCAGTTTGACGAAATACTTTCTAAATTACCCGCCCTAACTTTATTTATGTTTTTTTCAATAACATTTTCTACAATAATATTTAAAGTAGGCCAATCATTTATAAGATTAGAAAGAAACGACATCTCTAGCGGTAAATCTAATTTTTGAAATAAATCCATCAACCTATCTAAAATTAATAAATTTTCATCAATTACAGCACTTCCTTCTCCACCTACTGCTAAATTCCCGTCAATAAGGCTGAAAACTTTCCCTCTTTCTTCTTTTTGCTTATTATTTACTTCTTTATTTTCCATAAACTCACCCCTTTATTGGCAGTGCATATTTTATCACAAAAGACTATATTTTGCAATAGTTATTTGCAATATTTTAAAAAAGTTGGTATTCTAAAATTAAAGAAGAGAGTGAATTTATATGAAAGTAATTATCAATAAAAAAAGAATACCTATAGAAGTTTTAACAAAGAAATGGGAACGAATAAAGGGCTATACATGGCGCCTTGAAACAATTACAACAGGACTTTGCTATCCTAAAAAAAGATACTTTAGTACTTATTTTTATTGCCAACCAGTAGATGTAGTCATGACAGATAAAAATTATAAAATATTATATCTTTATCCAAAACTACGAAGTGAAAAGAGAATTTTTTTTAAACGTAAAGTATATTATACATTTGTTTTGCCTGTAAATAGCACCATGTCCTTAAAGATTGGCGATAAATTGAATATAGATAAAAAATAATGTAAGCTGCGTTTATTGTTATACTTGTCTCCCAAATACTTACCTCCACTTGAAGTATCATTTCCCATCATATATCAAAAAAACTGTGTATTTGAATATCCCCATCATATAAAAAAACGCAAGATTACGTTTTAAAAATTTAGAATAATTTCTATCTTGATTTACCCATATACTCCTCTGCTAAAAAGTTTTTAATCTCCATTTCCTTCTCTAATGCTACTTTTTGCATTACTTTTAGCTGATTCGCCATCTCTTTCAATTCTTTTTCACTTAAATAATTTCGATATTTATTTTTAATTTCTAAACGAAATTTTTCAATCATATTTAATGCTTCTTGACAACAAGTTCCTGTATCATCTTCTACAACAGTAAGTAAATTCGTCAAATATCTAATCAATTGGTCATATCTTACTTTTACCTTTTTAGACACTAGCACTTGAATTAACTTAGAATCTAGAACAATGATATTTAAAATTTCCGTCCCCTCAATCCTGAACTTATGACTTTCTCCAGCAAGAGAGTAGCCTTTTAAATCTTTTATTTTATATCGATTTTTACTTCTATCATTTTTCTTTTTTATTCTATAATTCATCATACCTCTCCTCACTCCATAAATCAGGACGTCTTTTTTTTGTTCTTTCAACACTCATCCTCTCGCGATACTCATCAATTTTCTTATGATCACCATTTACTAAAACTTCTGGTACTTCTAACCCTTCATAAACTCTAGGTTTTGTATACACTGGATAATCTAATAAATTATTATGAAAAGATTCCTGCAAGTGTGACTCTTCCTTAATAACTCCTGGTAACAGTCTAACAATGGAGTCTACTAACACCATACTGGCAAATTCTCCACCTGTTAATATATAGTCCCCAATACTAACTTCTAAATCTACTAAAGTCCGAATACGTTCATCAAAGCCCTCATAATGTCCACAAATAATAATTAAATGTTTTTCACGGCTTAAATCATATGCAAGAGACTGCTTATAAACAGCACCATCTGGTGTTAACAAAATAACTTTACTTTCAGTGGTTTTAATAGCATTCACACAATCAAAGATTGGTTGACAACATAAAACCATGCCCTGACCTCCTCCATAAGGTGTATCATCTACTTTATGATGAGGATCTTTAGAATAATCTCTAAAATTAACTATACGGATTTCTACCTTCCCTAACTCTTTCGCTCGCTTTATAATAGATTCTTCAAAAACACTAGAAAATATATCGGGAAAAAGGCTTAAAATATCTATCTTCATTTTCTTATCTACATTCCTTCTATTACTTCAACAATAATTTCTTTATTTTTATAATCCACCTTTTTAATAAGTGGTGAAAAAAAGGGAATCAAAATTTCTTTATCAATAAATTTTACTCTTAAAATTTTATTAGTAGGACTTGCAAAAAAGATTTCACAAATTTCTCCCTGCTGTCCACCTTCTGATAACACCTTGTAATTCATTAATTCAGAATCTAGTATCTCATCTTCTTCTAAATAAAGTTTAGACTTTTCCTTGTATACACTTTGTCTCATCAGAAACATTACATCATTAATATTTGTATAATCTTTTAATGTTATCATATCATAGTTTTTATGCCTTCTATAACTTGTAATAGTGTATTCACGATTATTTATTAAAATATCTGTTCCTACTTTAAAAGCTTTTTCTTTATATGGAAAATCAGAAATAATACGAATTTCTCCTTTAATCCCATGAGTAGAGACTATTTTACCAATGTATACTTTTTCCATCATTTTACGCCTCGCAATTCATAGAGCAAAATACTAGTTGCCACTCCCACATTTAAGCTTTCTACATCACTATTCATTTCAATAAATAAATTAGCATCACACAGCTGTTCAATGTCATCACTTACCCCCTGCCCTTCATTTCCAACCACCAAGGCATAGGAGTCATGATTACGAATTTTCCGAACATCATCCCCATATTCTACTCTCGTACCATAAATAGGAATTTGTTCTTTTTTTAATTTCTCTATTATCACTTTTAAATCTTCTCTTATAACATTAATGTGAAATAACATCCCCTGTGTTGCTCTTACAACTTTTGGGTTATATAAATCTACGGTCTTTTCCGATAAAACAACCGTATCAATATCAAAAGCAACAGCACTACGTATGACAGTCCCCAGATTCCCAGGATCTTGAATATCATCCAATAATAATACTCTTTTTCCTAATTGCTCTTGCTCTGGAATCTTATGACATAAAGCTAAAATATTGACAGGATGATCTAACGTTGAAATTTTGCAAATAATTTCTTTTGTAACATATACCATAGGAATATCCAAAGGTAACACTTCATCTTGCTCTAAAATCACTTCTTCTACAATCCCTTTTTTATAAGCCTCTAAAACCAGATGCATCCCTTCTACAATAAATTTATTAGATTTATCTCGATATTTTTTCTGTTGCAGTTTCACATACTCTTTTACTTTTGGATTATCAATACTAGTAATTAACATATCACACCTCTAAAATGCTTTCATTTCTTTTCTTATTTGTTTATAATTAGGACAATTTTCTTCTACTAACTCCCAAAACGAATTTGAATGATTGGCATGAATTAAATGAGATAATTCATGAATAATCACATAATCTAAATATTTTACATCTCTTTTCATAAGTTCTGAATTCAAAGTAATCGTTTTTAATTTGGTATTGCAAACACCCCATCTACTACTCATTTTTCTAATACGTAAATTAGGATATGGAATTTGTTTTGAAAAGTTTTCATACATTCGATCCAAATGCTCTAAAAATACTTTTTTAGCCTCTTTTTTATAAAACTTTTCTAAATCTACATTTTTATCTAAGAAAACCTTTTTCTCTCCAAATATAATTTTATTTTCATTTGTATAAACAATTTCATAGCGTTTTCCTAAAAAGTGAAAATCATGATTGTTTTCATTTTTTATACGCTGTGCCTCTATCATCTTGCAAATAGTATCCTGTTTCTGTTTTAATAAGTCCTCTATGCTTCTTGTAGACGTAAATGTATTAGTCGTAACATAAATCGTAAAATCATCCTTAATGCGAATATAGGTATTTCGTGTTGTTCTTTTTTTATCAATTACCACTAAGTAATCATGACCATCTATTCTAAAATGCATCTACATCACCACTATTATTTTACAACATAAAAAAAGAAAAGAAAAGACTGAGCTTTTCCTTCTGACAACTTTTTTAGAAACGGCCACCGCCGCCACCTCCACCAAAGGAACCTCCTCCGAATGAACTGCCGCCACCGAAGCCATCACCTGATGCAGAGGAACTAGAAGCAATAGAGGAACGTGACGCTGAAACTGAGGAAGCAATTGATGAGGAAATAGAAGAATAAATATGTGCACGCATAAGATGATTCGTATAATAGTAATCCCAATAAAAAGCACTACTCTCATCAATATTCATCGCATCCATATGAATCTTCATTGCTTTTTCCACTTCATCTGCACAACCGAGTACCGTTGCATAAGTCAAATATTTTCCCCATAGCTTAATCTCTGGTAATTCTTTTTCATGTAATAATCCAAAATCTTTCAAAAATCTTTTAAACGCCAACCATTTGCTATAATCAAGAGCACCTTTTTCTGTTTTAAAGGAATAACTTAGGATATATAAGCATAGGAAAACTCCAAAAATAACAACTAAAAATCCTGGAATAAAATTGGTCTCAAATGAAATATTTAATACGATAATACCAATCGATAATACGCCGATAATCAAAGAGGCATTTTGTATAGGTTGTAAGCCCGTAAAAAAGCCTTCCTCTTTTCCCTCCATATTAGCATTTGTCTTCCAAATATTATACTCCCTTAATAAAATAGAGGCTTTCTTAGCATCGTTTCCATAATTTTTAATTTCTGATAAAGAAACTTTCTCTCCATTTCCAATCTGTTCAATAAACAGTTTGCACAATCTTTTTTCATTTGGAGTTAAACCATTCATCTCTTTATCTTCTAATGTTAAATAATAATCCTTATTTTCGTCAGGATTTTCTGATACGGCTAATACTTTCTTATCAATAATATTTAATAAAGAAGCAGACATACCTAAATCACTAACATGATTTTTCATCAAATATTCTAAAATTTCTGGTCCATATTCTGCTGGAAGGTCTCTTAAATAATCTTGCTCAAAAGAGGATTTGCCATTTTTCTTCTTTGCCCTAATAAATAAAATCAGGATGATAACAGCACTTAGATACCATATCACGGTAAGTGTCATAACCAAATAATTTTGTCTTTTAATTCTATCACGAACTTTATTGGCTTCTGTTGCAGCTTCCTCTTCCACTTTTAGAATGTTATCTTTTCCATTTACACCACTTAACTTCGTAGATAAAGGCGTAATACTTTTGTTAAACATCATCCTAACCGTAATTGGATTATAAGCTCCCAAAAAGTCAAAATAAATATAAGCAGTCTTATTTTTTATATTTTCTATTTTTCCATTTAAAGTGTTTTTGCCTCCTTTAAGCCACACTCGTAAGTCATTATCCGCCTTAGGCAAACTAACCCATACCTTCAACTCTTCTATATTTTCAGTATAAGCATCTCCTAAAATATTCCAAGCAAGCTCTGCCACATCATTATGCATGACAACAGCATCCAATATTGTATAAGACAAATAAAAAGATTTATGAGTAGAAGAAGGATTATATATTTTTAAATTAACCCCATTTTTCGTATCTGTTCTTTGATAGACACCGGAAGTTCCATTATTGGCATAACTTACAGTTTTATACTCCCTTGCACACTTTCCAAAATCATCTTCACTAATATTATAAGATGCAGTCTCACATACTTTCACATCAGAAATACCACTACCATTATAAATACTGCTCCCCTTAAAGCCCTCATAACTTCCAGTAAATAGCTTTGCATTTTCATTTCTATACGCAATATCACGAAGACGTCCATTATATTTTCCTGATAGTTCTGCTAGCTCTTCCACTTTAACAGAGCCATTTTCTTCTATAGTCATCTTTATATACATCTTCTTCGTTCCCTCTTTTGCAAAAACAACAACTGGATTTAATAAAATAAAGAGAAATAATACAACTATTATCTTTTTCATCATACACTCAACTCCTTTTAAACTAGTACCTATTTTAATTATATCAATTTATATAAGAGAAAAATACACTTTTTTAAGTGCATTTTATTTATTCAAATGATACTTTGGGAACATTTCTCTCTTCCCCTGTCGCTTCAAAAAACGCCTCTTTTTTAAAGTGTGCAATACTCGCAATAATATTAGATGGAATTACTTCAATCTTATTGTTATATTTTAATACTGTATCATTATAGAATTGTCTCATAGTACTAATTTTATCTTCACAATCTTTTAAATCATTTTGTAGACTTAAAAAGTTTTGATTTGCTTTTAATTCTGGATATGATTCACTCAAAACCATTAATCTAGACAATGCTTGTGTTAATTCTCCACTTGCTTTCATTTCATCTTCTGGCGTCTTAGCACTAGCAAATGTATTACGTGCTTTTACGACATCTTCAAGTGTTGACTTTTCATGCTTGGCATAACCTTTAATCGTCTCAACTAAATTTGGTATTAAATCTGCTCTTCTTTTTAGCTGTACATCAATTTGTGCCCATTGATCTTTTACTCTATTTCTTAAAACAACAAGAGAATTATAAGTTGAAAAAGCCCATAATAAAATTAATACAACAATTACGATAATGACAATTAACCATATTGGCATTCTGATTCCTCCTTTTATGATAAGTATACGCTAAAAGTAGTTATTTGAAAAGTAAAATGTATATTTTTTTTAAATCTATGTAAACTATTTTTAGGAGGAAGATATTTATGGATATTAGTATCAGAGATCATATTATTAATAATTTTCAGGGGGATAATTACGACCAACTACGTAGTGCTATCGAAGAATCTATTGCAGAAGGAGACGAAGTAACATTACCTGGTATGGGAGTTTTCTTAGAACTTATCTGGGAAGGTGCCGATCAGGAGATGAAAAATAAAATGCTTGATATTATCAAAGCAAGTGTAGAAAAAAGAGTAAAAAACAACAGTTCTAGTGAAAATTAGGATGTTGTTTTTATTATGAAAAAAAGTACTTTTAAAACCATTTGATTATCTAATTTCTATTATTTTTTGGAAATATTTTCCAAAATCATTCTAAACTTATCAATCAGAAAACAAAGAAGCTCAAGTTCTACAATATTTTTTTTAATTCTTTTAACTTCTTAATTATCATGGTTGGCTTATAAGGTTCAGTTAATTTTTCATTATTCCTATCAAACCAACAACTATCAAATTTACAATTCATTGCAAAACCAACATCAGATTTAAGAGAATCACCAATTATTAAATATTCATCATTGTTATAATTCTTTAATAAATTTTGAATAGCATCAAAAAATTCCTTTCTTGGTTTCATATATCCAAACATTTCAGCTGATAAAACTTCATTTACAAAATCCAAACAATTTATCTTAGATAGTTTATCTTCTACTGCAAGGAAAGGTCCATTAGTAGCAACAATAATATAATATTTTTCTTTTAAGTATTTTAATATATCATAGGCACCATCGATGGCAACAACAACTTCAGTTAATGAATTCATAAAAAGATTATTTAACTGTATTGCCTCATCTAAACTTATCTGATTATCAAAATAGATTAAAACTCTTTGTGCTCTTAACCAATTTAAAAATTCTTCACTTTTTTTACCTGTTTCATTTTTTAAATGGGTAGGCAACTCTATCAGGCCATCTTGCCAATCTCTCCAAAATTTTCTATCTACTTCATACCATTTTTCAAATCCATCTTCAGAATATTCTTTTCCAACTGATTCCACCATCTTAGTATAAGCATATCTTGTATTTTCTAAATTATCTATCAATGTATCGTCCAAATCGAATATAAGAACTCTATATTTATTCACACAAATCACCTCTGGCTATATCCATTTTATCATATTTAGATACTCAAATTATAGAAAAATAATACTTCAGCAAAAATAAAAACATAGTAACACATTCTTTCATTTACTATGTTTTCTTAAAAAGTAAGATAATAACTTTTTCAATATGATTATCTTCCACTACTTCTATCATGTTTTTCATATATTTCCAAAGTCTACCATTCTTAAAATACCTTCTCCTACTCATTTATACCATCTTTTATATCAGTTACTAATTCTTCTTTATTATATGCCTGCTCCAATCCAAGAACAAAATCAAAACCAAGATTACAAGCATCTGTCCAAGTAATTCCTACAATATCCATAATGTACTCATCTTCATCTTTATATTCGTTGTCCTTCATAATCACTTTAAAATCAGAAGGAGTTGACTTTTTATTATCAAAGCACAGTACATACATTTTATCCACTATTCCTTCAATTTTTTTATATTTCATAGTTTCTTTATTCATTAAGCGATAACCGATCTTCTTTTCCCTCATAAACGGAAGACTCTTAATTACTTCGATATCAGGTTCTTCTTCTCCTATCCAATTATAAAGGGCAACAATATCGAGCTTATTCGAATATTCTCTTGGCAAACTTCCTACATTACATCGCCTAATACCAACTACTCGCAATAACGCGTATTTTCCGTAGTATCTATGTTTTTTTACTTTCTCTCCTTTTATTTGATATAAAAGCACATCTCCTACATCCCATTGTGGGGTAGAAAGTTTCATCCGTCCCACTCTTTTTTCAGGTGGCTGGGGGGAATTTAGTTGTTCTTCCAGTTCCTCAAGTACCTTCTTTCTCTTTTCATATTGTTTCTCATCATCTTCCCATCTTTCTAAATTTCTACCACTTTGAATGCACTTCAATGCTTCCTTTTTTACTTCTGGTAACAGTCTTCCATATTTCCACTGAGTTGCTGCCAATGCCATCCAGAAGATTTCTCTATCATCATAATCACTCGTGAAATCTTCATTCCTCTCTATGACTTCTTTTGTTGCCTCTTCATTGGTATATCCGACTTTTAGACGATTTAAGTAATCATCTTTCACATCACAGGCAACATCATCTTGAAATATCTTTACTCCCCATGCTCCCATCTTTCTTTCTCCTACTCATTTATACCATCTTTTATATCAGTTACTAACTCTTCTTTATTATAAGCCTGTTCTAAATCTAGAACAACATAAAAACCCAAATTACAAACATGTGCCCAAGATATTCCTATATCATTCATAATATAATCTTCCTTCTTCTTGTATTTATCATCCTTCATAACTACTTTAAACTCTTCTTTTTCCGATTTTATCTTATCAACAGATAATATATGCATTTTATCCACTATTCTTTCATTTTTTTTATATTTCATAGTTTCTTTATTAATTAAGCGATACCAACCTTTTTTTTCTGTAACAAACGGAAGACTCTTAATTACTTCGATATCAGGTTCTTCATCTCCTATCCAATTATAAAGGGCAACAATATCAATTTTATTTGAATATTCTCTTGGTAAACTTCCTACATTACATTGACTAATACCAACTACTCGCAATAACACATATTTTCCATAGTACCTATGGTTTTTTACTTTCTCTCCTTTTATTTGATATAAAAGCACATCTCCTACATCCCATT
>CAJUHO010000001.1:0-37226 GCA_910586195.1 uncultured Bacilli bacterium | reverse complement strand
GGCAACATCATCTTGAAATATCTTTACTCCCCATGCTCCCATCTTTCTTTCTCCTTCTTATCTTATAATCATTAAAAACTAATTCACTACTAATAATATTATTAATTGACCTTACTGACATGGAAGTTCATTTTCATCAGCATATGTTAGAGCGAGATCCCAATATATATTATACTTTGGATTTTTAAAGGCCACACCATAAATTTGATTGTTCCTAGGAAATAATTTATTCCTATGCAATGTTCGACAATCAATAATTAATTTTTGTTCTAACCCTCTTGCAGTTTCCTTTGAAATATTCAATGCTACTCTATCAAATTTCAAATCAGCTCTAAAAGGATTTTTCTTATGCCTCCATTCAGTTGCGTTTAAATCTTTCGTTCTCCCTACATATTCAACATTATGTGTTATATTATTCATTAGTACATACACATTGTGTTCTCCAGTTTCTTGACTACTTGTTTTCCTGCTAGTAGTGGTTTTAGACTTTGCCTTGGTTTGAGACATTGCTGATACTCTAGAACTAACATTGGCAACTACTGCTGCGATTCCTTTTACTGCCTGTTTTGTTGCCATCATCGCTGCTGCTGTTAACAATACCGCCCCAACAATGGAACCTAAGGTAGCGGTAATAGCAAATTGTCCTTCTGAATCATAAAAAGCAATTGGATTATTATTTCCATAAATATAAAGATTATTCTCATTAACATTTTCATTCGTCCCAGTAAAACTATCAGCATTTAAAAATCTTTTCCATTCAGGACTATAATATCTACTATTTAAATAATAAAGTCCTGTTTCTACGTCATAATAATAGCTTCTGTATCGATATGGATTTATTAGACCGATGTGTGTCTCATCCGTTATTTTTTCTCCTAAAGCATCCTTTACACTTACAACCTTGCCCCAACTATCATACTCATATGTTACAACCTTTTCATAATTGCTATTTAGAATTCCTACAATATCATTTTGCATATTCTTTACATAATAATATATATCATTATTATATTGGATTCCCGCTAATCCTGTCAAATCATATAAATAAAAAATGGTATTATTCCCTCGTTGCTCATATATGATATCACTATTTTCTAGGAAATAATTCGTTGTAAGTCCATTTACAACCTTTACTCGTCTAAGACCATCCCTATCATATTTATAACTAATATTTAAATTTTTCTTTGAATCTGTATAAGTATTTAAACTTCTTCCATTTATCCACGTCATATAAATATTATCACCTATGGAAATAGGATTTCCTATCTCATCATAAGTTATTGATTGACTATTATATTTTGTTAGTTGATCTACCCATTTATCATTTCCATACTGATAAGTATCCAACTTTATAACACCTTCTGTATTCATATCCATAACAGTTGTAGTTAACAAATTACCTAAATTATCATAATGATACTCTATATTTTCTTCTGTATTATAATCAGTTTCTTTAACTAACTCATTATATACATTATAATAGTATTCTCTATATAATTGGTCATTATAATATAAGCGTTTGATATTCCCCATCTTATCATACTCATAAGAGTATTTATCATTTCCATTTTCCATACATTGCAATAAATTAGTTGTCCTTTTTCCCATAGAATAATAGTGATATTTTGTATCAAAACTATCATTAATATTTCTGTTTAATACTCGTCCAAAAGAATCATATTGATAATTAAATTCATGACCATCAATAGTCACCTTATTAATTAGATCATCTTCGCTCATATCATTATTTAAAGAGTGCAAGATACTATTCAAATAATACTTCTTACATGTAACATCATTACTTATATTATATTGATATTTTATTTTAAAGTTGTCATACTCATATTCACATAATCTATCACTAATATCATAATGATGGGATTCTCTATTATCACTTGACAAAACTTTTGCAATGTTACCATTACTATCATAAATATAACGATAATTATCATCCATTCTTTGCATTTGTCTAATCCTATCAAAATCATCATGCATAAAAGATATCATTTGATTATTTCCATATTGAATAGATGACAAATTTCCGTTTTTATCCTCATAATGATTCGTAACAAGTACAATATCGTTTCCTATTTTTACCTTTTTTATATTTAGGAATTCATCATAATCAACTTTATAAGATTTGTTATTTTGCCGAACTTCTTCTAATAAATTTTGACTGTTATAAAAATAAGTGATTTCTCTATCATTATTACTGATAGAAGTTAATTGATTTTTATCATTATGATTATAAAATGTTGTAAAACCATTCGCATTTGTAACTGCTATATTAAGTCCTGTCTTGGAATCGATTTCATATTTGTTTTCACTAAAATTGGTATCCAAAATACTTTTAATAAATCTTCCATCTTCACTATATCTGAAAACGCTTTCCATAAATGGACCATCTATTATCTCAAAATAAAATTCAAATGCATAGCTATCCTCTTGTGTTTTTATCGCTAATTTTATACTATTTTCTTCTGCTTTTAAATATCTTATACTCTCTCCTATCCGTGTTCTTATAGAGTAACTTCCATTTTCGTTTTTCTCCAGTTCAAATAGGTTATTTGTATCTTCCTTAGAAAGTACAACAGAGTCTAATGAATATGCTATAGAATATTCTCCTAGATATGAGTTTACAATTTTATACTTATCCTCTTGCTTTTCTATTTTCCAAACAGTATTACTACAAGAACTGTCTTCCAACAAAATGTTATGTAGTTTTGACTTTATGTACTTGTTAGTACCTTTACTCCTAATTTTATAATTGCCATTTTCTAATTCTTTTTTATATTTTTTAGAAATTCTCGTAATACTCGGATTCCCATAAGAGTCATATCGAATCTCATTGGCAATTCCATTAGAGGCGATAGCAGTTAATACACGATCTGTCTTTTGATTATCGTACTCATATTTAAAATTCTTTCCCCTTGGAGTTATTGCCTTAATTAGCTGATTTTTAGCATCATACTGAAAAATATTTTCATCTTCCGATTGATTCTTAATAGAAATTATGTTTCCTTCTTCATCATAATCATAATCTCCACTAGTTACATTTTTATAAAAAGATAAATTTGTAATACAAAAATCATTTGCTTCTGTATTTTGTTCAAAAGTAACAATTACTTTATCAAACTCTTCTAATGATCTTACCCGATATGAATAATACTGCCATCTCTCATCATTGGCATTAAAATTTGGACTCGTAATGATGCAATGTCCTGGCTGACTATCATCTTTTGGATGAAAATAGATTGTGACATGATTTCCAGCATATTGCCGACATGGTTCAACCCCTTCACTTTTATACCAAAACGATATGGTATATAACTCCCCCGTTTTTCCCTTTATTGGAAATTCTCTTTTAAATGATGTTATATAAGAAGGATCCATTTTTACTTTTAAAGCCTTATTTTTATGATTATTAAATGAAATACACTCAAAGAATCTATTAGTATCTACAGTAATATTTTCATGTGTTTTTGCTAGTAACTGCCAATCTGATATGCCATCAGAAAAGTCAGAATTTTCTATAAAATTATAACTATTTGCCACTTCTCCTTCTTCTAGTTGAACATCATCCATATATAAAACACCGATATTTGGAAATTCAATTCTAATAGTTAAATCTGTCGTGGCACTTTCCGCATAGTAGATAGTTACATCTTCTCTTTCAAAGTCAGAGGAATATCCTATTTCCTGTTCACTTTTTACAATTCCCTGATTACCATCAACATAAAACAGGATTATACTAGCATGATCACTATCCTTAAAATAGCCACTAAAGGTATAATATTTCCCTTTTGGCAATACTACTTTCTGCTCAATAGTTCCTCCTGCCTTTTTAGCAGTAACCCGTAATGAACGATTGCCAGAATATGCATAATCCGAAGAATAATTACTCTCAATCCGATCTGTTGCTGTCTCATTTGTCAAAAAATATTTTCTATCATCTTCAAAACTAGTATTTTTTAGATAATTATTAATATATCCAACTGGATTGGATGATGATAAAATTTTATTCGTATTATAAGTAGGATTTCCATATTCTTGTGTTAAAGAATAAGCCCCATTAATGTCTTCAGTCGAATGTAGATTATTTCTAGATAATACATTACCATAATCATTAAATATTAGTGTCTCACATCTTCCCTTATTATCAATAATACTAGTAGAGGAAAATCCATATTCTAAAGTAAATGATTGCCCTTCTTTATTATTTAATCCATATTGTGTTACTCTTTTCACTTTGTAAGGACTTTGACTATAATATTCATAGCACATTTTTATACCAGTTACATCTGTAATACTTGTTATTAAATGATTTTCATTATAGGCAAATAAAGTAGTTCCTTCTAATGTTTTAATTGCTGTTAATTGTTCATTATTATAAATTAATTCTACCACTACATTTGATGATAATACTTTAATAAGATTACTATCATATTGAATAAGAACTTCTTCCCCATTTTTATCCACTAGCCTTTCAACTCTATTATCACTATCTAGCATAATATCAATAGTATTATGATTTACATCTTCTATTTTAATTAAATAATAAATGTCATTTTTTTTCATAAACGTCATTTTATTATCATTTTTATCATACATCATACAAGTAGTATCATTGTTTTCAATTTTTAAATCCAAGCCATCTTCATCATAGTAACAGTTACCATCTTTTGTAAAATAATGAATTGTACCATCTTCATCGGTATATGCTAAATAATCTATATCACTAATTTTCAATTTTCTAATGGTCTGATTAAAATTCATACGAAGACCTAGACCACAACCTATTTCATGATTTAATACTACATCATTTGTATTATAAATCATCTGTAGCAAGACAGGAAATCTCCCACCAATAGTCTCCCCAATATCGAATGATGCTACTAAATTTCCATTATACGTATTAACATAAGCATGACCTATTGTAAAAGATTGTTCTTTATAATTTAAATAATTTTCTAAGCCATTTTGATTTCTATAAGCAATAGAAAATAATGGTTTAGGACTATTTCCCTGCATACTTTGTTCCTTAGAAAAGAACATTGGAAAGGCAACACCCTCTTTTTTTATTTCTTCCACTGCTTTAATAAGTACACCATAATTGGGAGTATCTTTATACCATTTTTTAACGAGACTTGTAATATTTGCTTCTGCATACTCAGCAGCAAGAGTATTATCGGCATAAATCCCACTACGTGGACATTCCATTACAGCTTCTACTTTGCTATCATATTTATCATGCATATTATTCCAATTAGCCCCCATCTCAGTCCATGGTTCTGTCACACGATGAACAGATGCTAATGGGTGTTTTTCAGCATACCGCCCTAAATATCCAGTTAAAATAATGGAAGCCTCTACTATTTCACTGCCTGTACCAATTTCAGGCAAATCAAATTTTATTAGAGTTCTGTTTATTTTATCATCTACTACATTAACGCCTGCTTGCAAATAGGGATGGGCGCCTCTGTTTATATTCTCATCCCCTGGATAGATATAAGTATCTTCTACTCCTCCAACTTGAGAATTATTCGTAATTGTTGGATCCACATATACTGGATAAACTCTCTCTTTGGCATCTAACCATTCCGGATCCAAAAAAAGGTCTAATTCATATCCAGTATTTTCTTTTCGCAAATGATAAAAAGCATCGTAACTTATCTCTCCACTATTATCTTTCATATAAGGATGATCTATCGTAAACAAGGTTTTGTTATCTTTTTTAGCCAAAATCGTATTTTTATCCTCTACTAATTCTAAATCTGTTCTTATTACAAAAGTAAAATTTTTTTGCCTATTGTCTGATAGCTTTATAGTCTCTTTCACCTTCGTAGGAAGCAGCTGATACTCTATATCAATATAGTCCATAATATTTTCGTAGACAATATCATAAGAAGAAACCCTCGTCCTTCCTTCTTTAGCTCTATTTTTATAGCTAGTGTTTTTTAATCCAATATCAATATAGGAGTCTTTCCTACTCATTGTCATTAAAGAGTCTTCTCCGCTTTCTTGAAACCTTACTTGGTAGTCATTATCTTTATTTTGATAATAACTCCCTTTTTTCATTAATGTATTATCAATTTCTTCATATTTACCATTCTTTTTATAATGAATATCATCACTGTATACCTTGACAATAATTGTCCCATCTTCTCGTAGGAAACGCTTCTCACGCTTTCCTCTTTTCTCAATCAATTCTATTTCTTTCACACCGTTATCCCCCTAATCAACCAATTCTTTTCCACATATATACTGTCAAGTATGGTGGCATATTATTATGAGCTGCACCATCTCCTGTCATCTGACAACCAGATGCATCTCCCCCAACAATAGATGCACCATTTCCATAATAAGGTACACCTGTTCCAGAGTTACCTGATCCATCATGAGAGTGAAATATCAAAGTATGCGTATGTCTTGGCATTTCACTAATGTTAATGGCATGGGCAATTTCTCCTCCTGTACTTCCCCCACTGAAAGTATCGCCACTTGCCAGTAGAAATCTATCTTTTATCTGTTCCCAACTTCCTCCAAAAAGATTAGCAGGATTGACGTTACTAGCAGATATATAGATAGCACCTAGAGGATAAATAACATTAAGAATTGCATGAGAAGTAATGGCAATTTCATTGGCTGTTAAGCTTTTTACAGTTAAATTCCCACTGCTATCTAGTTCAAAATTTTGCCCCTTAGATGTGATACATCCGACTTGTAAATTATTTACTTCTAAATTCGTATTCTCACCATCTTTTGTAAAAGCGTCTACAATATAGTCATTCATTTTCTCACCTCCCTTTTAGAACTTTTATATATTTAGGTCCTCAATATAATATATTAAAAAGGGCATTTTATAACAATAATAGATGCCCCACGAAAATAACAAGTTTTAAATTATATATCTTTAAATACATTTTCCCACAAAAAAATCACCATAAAACATGAATTGGTGATTTTTCAATTATTCATCTAGACTAATGCTTGCAAATGTTCTATTATGTAGTTCCCGATACAGGCTACATCTTTTATGAACATTTTCTCGTCTTCCTTTACATACAACTTTCCCCTGATTTAATACGACTACACGATCAGCAATATCCATCATCTCTGGTTTATGTGTAACCATAATAATGGTATGATCCGTTTTCAAATCCAATATAACACTAGCAATTTTCTCTGTCATAGTGGTATCAATATTTCCCGTAATTTCATCAAATAATAAAATCTCAGCTTTAGAAAGTAGCGCTCTAGCAATAGCAAGCAACTGTTTTTCTCCAATTGTAAGCGTATTTTCATCATCACTAATAATCGTATTATAGCCATTAGGAAGTTCTTCGATTATTTTATGAATACCAACACGTTTACAAACCTCTATTTGACGAGCTTTATTTCTATCTACTAAATTCAAATTATCACGAATGCTCATTTCAAATACAAAAGGTTTTTGATAAACTCCTGAGACATTGCGAACATAGACATCTTTCGTATAATCATAAATATTAATACCATCAATTAATATTTTACCATCATGAACTTTTCTTAAGCGATAAAGCAAATTAATAATCGTTGTTTTTCCACTACCAGAATGACCTACAATGGCATTAATCTCATTAGGATATAGTTTAAAAGTAACATCTTTTAATATATACCTACCTCTTTTTAATTTATAATCTACATTTTTAAACTCAACTACTCCATCAATATAGTCATTATCTATTTCTCCAAAGTCTAACTCTTTCTTCGGAATATAGCTTAAAATTGCTCGAATTCTTTTCGTCTGAACTTTATAATTATTTAAATCTAGTAAATGATCTAACATCGTATCTGTCGCTGTAATAGTCGTTTCAAAATAAGATATCAAAAGCACTAATTTATCTAGAGTCATTGTCCCAATAATAACTAAATAAGCTAGTATAATATATAATATAATTTTTCCAAGATAGACAAGAATAGGAATCATGCAGTAGCGATCTGTTAAATATTTACGTCTTTCTAAATATTTATCACACCATTTTTTTCTGGTATTTGCTAATTTTACATTTAAATTTGGCATTAAGTTTAGTGCTTTTACCTGTTTCAAATTGGTAAGCATCTGATTTAAAATATCTAGCATTTTATCATCGTATTTTCTCTGTCCTTCATAACACCTTGACACATTACTAGAGTTTTTATCCATTACAATTAAATAGAATAAATCAAGAACTAATACAAATATTCCCACATAGACATTGTAATACATAAAAATACCAAAAATAATTACCAATTTTAAAATATTCATAAGTGACTCTGCAAAAGCATTAATAGTATCTACAATATAACATACATCAGTATTACAAGTATCCATAATCTTTCCTTTAGATGCCTGCTCTAAAATATCATCATGGGATGCAAGTTTTTCAAATAAATCCTTTTGAACCTCCACATGATAATGTTCTGCTAAAGTGGTATAAGTATGATAATTCCAATGCTGGGCTGCAAAATAAATAATATAGAAAACAACATATAAAATTGCGCATAAAAAGACAGCATGCATATTAGCATCAGAAATCATGGCAATAATTTGTGCAGTTGCTATAGGTGGCAGCAAACTAGAAATATGACTTAAAGCAGAGCTTAGAAACAGTTGAACAACAACAGATGTTTTTCTCTTTTTCGTAATATAGAGAAAATCTTTAAAAATACTTACATAATTGCGAATCATTTTACCACTCCTAAAACATAAAGTTCTATTCTCAAAGAAATAAATATTACGTATGAAAAAAGGACCAAATTTTCTAGTTCCTTTTTTATTTTATATTTTTATCATATTCAATATCAGATATTTCATATTTTCTATTTTCAGATATTAGTTTCATTGTTTTATTTACACTATAACCTATCACTGCTAAGATAAAGAAATACATCACACCAAAGCTAGAAAAAGTAGGCGCAGATTCTGTAAATAAATCAATTAAGGAAGCCCCAACTCCCATAGAAGTAACAATTGTCAAACTATTAACAGATTTTTCTGTTACTTGAGACTCTAAATTGCGGAACAAAGAATCCGCAGAATTTAAGTGATTTTTTGTCATAGCCCAAATTTGTTGCATATAAGAAACTGTATTAACAAGTGTCTCATAACGATAACCAATCAAGTCAAGAGACTCCACTAAATTCGTATCATTTTTAGCAATCTTTTCTCGTGTCTTAATATAAGTATTCATCTGGTTAATACGAGAATCAATTAAATTGACAGTCTTTTTATAACCATCTATTTTACTAGTAAATGCCACAATATCTTTTCCTCTTACTTTAGCACTTTCTTTTACTGCATCAATTTTTTCCCAAATAATACGATGTAGATTCAAATAACGATGTAGCTGTCCTTTAAACTCTCTAATAAATATTTGCTCTTCAATATAGCGTTCTATTTGATGTGTATCAGACGTTTTACTATTAATAAAATAATATTTATCGCCACGTACTACGTCATAGTTTTTATTAGAAAACTCAAAATATTTTTGTTTGTCTGTTCTGCTTAATAATGCCTGAATATTCTCCTTTGTTGCTTTATTCAAAACAATAAAGTAAGGAAATACCGTTTCAATATTTGCAAGTTCCTTAGGGACTGGTGCGCCAAGACTAAATAAATAACTAATAGCAGGAGACAACTTATTTTCATAATAATCTGCCAAACTATCGATATCCTTAAATAGGGAAAATTCATTGACATTACCATCATTTAATACAATCAGCCCATCTTCAAAGATTTTAATATGAATATCATCTTGGGTTGTAATCATAATATACTCTAAACCATCGACACCATACTCTATTTCTTTCATTTCTAAATCATTATGTAATTTTACCAATTTTTTCTTATCTAATTGTAATTCTGAAGTTCCATCTCTTACGAAATCATAAATTTCACTCAATTGTAGTGTTGTTCTTTGGAACCACCCACCAACATATATCTTATCAATATTCATAATGCACCAGTCCTTACTCTTTTATTAATTTTTCAAAGAAACCAGCATCCGCTAATTCAAAACCAAATTTTTTATAACATTTATGGGCAGGAACGCGCACGTTATTAGACCACAATTTAATAGCACTACACTCTTCTTCTATACAAAGACTTTCTACTAACTCTAACATTTTAGTCGCCAAATTATGACGTCTATATTCCTTCTTAACACAAACATGATTTAATATGGCATAAGTATCCATCTCCTCAAACATTGTACGAATAACACTCACCATAGTATGTGCAATCACTTTACCATCTACTACTCCTATTACATAAATAGTATTCGGATTATCTTCTGTTTTTCTAAATTTCTCTGTAGCGTATTCTAAAGAAGTATTCTCTCCAAAACACTCATTACATAAACTCACAATACCGCCAACATCTTCTAATGAAGCTTTTTTAAATATTACTTCCATCTACGACTCTCCTTATCTTTCCTATCTTAAAGTATATCATAAAAAGGTGCAAAAACAACACTTTTTTCGACAAAAATCTACTTTTTTTCAGGTCTATTTATTATCTAAAAAGAAAAACAGAAATATTTTCTGTTTAAGTTTTATTCATTAAATAACATCACCTATAATTTGACTTTTTAATAAAAAAGTATAGTTACTACTAATTTTCTACTTTATAGGAAGGATTTAAATTTCCCAGAGAACTAGCTAATAGACCATTTTTAATACTATAAACTTGCACAAAATAAAAGGAATACCTAGTTTTGAAGAACTAGGTACTATTTTTATCAACATGATAATAAAGAGTATTATGATATTCATTAGAGTTTTCTCTGATTTTCTCATAATTTCACTTCCCTCCACTTTTAAAAAGCAAAGAAGAATAGTACCTAAACTAACTAAATATTCCTAAATTAATTACTATTATAAATAAGCAGTGTGACATTCACTCCATTACTTTGATATATGTTCATTTATCCAATCAAAATATTTTTTACGTTTAAAAATAGATAATTTATACTTATCTCCATTTTTCATTTTAATTAAAATACCGAAAGGAAAGAATGGTGGTGTTAGGCAAGTTTTTACTGTGTCAATATCGTCTAGTTCAATTTCCCAGCTTACACTTTCTGTTCCCATGAATCCTGATGCTAAAAAGGCAATTCTCTTATCGGTAAAGTAATATTTCCCTGAAACCTGCCTATTGATACTTATATTAGGCATCTTCCAACAATCACCAGATATCCCTCCTGCAAATAATTTTTCATCGTTTTTTACTTCATATATTTTTTTGTTCATTTTTTCTCCACCTTTATTTTTATTGATCCCTTAGTTTTGCATGGAATGTCATCTCTACTTTTTCAATAATAGTATTAAATATTTCCATAACCTCTTCATCTGTTAAAGTTCTAGTAGAATCCATAAATGTCAAATTGAAAGCAAGGGATTTTTTATCTTTCTCAATATTATCTCCTGTATAAACATCAAATACTTCAATATGATTTAACAGTCTTCCTCCCGCTTTTTTCATAACGTTTTCTACTTCTTTTGCCTCTATTTCCTTTGATACAACAAACGCCAAATCCTTGCTGATTCCAGGATACTTAGATGCTCCTTTATATTTTAGTGGCTTAATCTTCTTCATCAAGGCATTAAGAGATAATTCACAAACGTAAACCTCGTCTTTGCATACTTTAGGATGAACTCTTCCCATTATTCCTATCCTTTGTCTATCCAGTAAAATTTCACAAGAGATTCCAGGATGCATATCTGGAAGAGAAGCCTTTTCAAATGAATAACGATTTTGAAATCCCAAATAAGAAAGAAGATTTTCTACAACACCTTTTAATAAATAAAAATCAATTTTATAAGAGGAATGCCACTGATTGGTTATATAATTCCCCTCCATTAAAAGCGTAATTTTACTTTCTTCTTGGTAAGCCTTATCATAAGTTTTTGCTATTTCGTACAAACAAATATCTTTTACTTTTCTTGCCCTATTATAGTCATAAACATTTAAAAGTGATGGGATAAGCGTAGTTCTAACAACGCTCTTATCAATACTCATCGGATTTGGCAAAACTGCCTTTTCTTTTTGTTCATAATTAAATAGCTGAGCCATTTCTGGAGAAGTAAGTGTATAGGTTTTAGTCTCATTAAAGCCAAGCGAACGAAGTCTTTTAGAAATATCCTTACGATATTTTACATCACCAACATACTTGCCTGCGCGAATGGGAGCGATAGGAAGTGTTGATACTAAATTTTGGTATCCATATAGTCTTCCAATCTCTTCTGCAATATCATTAATATTGGGATCAATATCCAAACGTCTTTTAGGAATATTTACAATAAACTCCCCATCAGATACTTTATAAGGAAAATCCAAACGTTCTAGCTCATGCTTCATTTCTTCTTCTGTAATACGAATACCTAACATCTTATCAATATCAATTGGCTTAAAAGTAACAACTTTTTCGCTTTTATTAATCATATCATGACATATCACTCCTGATAGTATATCAGCAGAAGCATACTTTTGTAATAAATGGCATGCTCGGTCCATAGCCATTTTAGTATATTCATAGTTTAATCCTTTTCCATAACGAATACTAGCCTCACTCTTTAAATCTAGAGAAGACGCGGTATAGCGAATACTAATCGCATCAAAAATAGCACTTTCAATTAAAATTGTTTTAGTATCACTTTCTACCTCAGTATTCATTCCGCCCATTACACCTGCAATACAAACAGGAGATGTTCCATCAGATATTACGATATCATTATTTTTTAATACTCGTCTTTTTCCATCTAATGTTACAATCTCTTCTTGTTCATTTGCATCACGAACCAAAATATGATTTCCTAGACGATCTTTATCAAAAAAGTGAAGTGGTTGTCCAAACTCTAGCATTACATAATTAGAAATATCTACAACATTATTTATAGAACGCATTCCCGCATCGGAAAGACGACGTTTAATGAAGTCAGGCGACTCTCCAATTTTTACATTAGTTACCATTTTTGCTAGATAATACGGACATTTAGAAGTTGCTACCTCTAACAAAAAATGATCTTTGATATTATCCTCTATCTCTTGATAGTCAAGAGATGGAAGATGAACTTTTTTATTTAAAATGGCGGCAATCTCATAGGCAAATCCGAGATGATAATAACAATCATTATTTCGATGCTTATGAATATCTAATTCATATAACGTACTATCTATTTGTAAATATTTACAAACATCCTCTCCAATAGGTGCATCTTCTTTTAATTCTTCAATTCCACGACTATAAGTTTCCTCTGTTTTTTCTTCTAATCCAAGTTCATATAATGCACAAAGCATTCCATTAGATTCTACCCCTCTAATTTTACTTTTAGAAATTATAAAATCTCCTGGTAACTTAGCTCCCGGTAACGCTACGATTACTTTGAGACCTTCTCGTACATTAGGGGCCCCACAAACAATCTGTTGCAATTCTCCCTTATTAATATCCACTTGGCAAATATGAAGATGATCACTATCAGGATGGTCTATGCAACTTACAACTTTTCCAATGACTAAATGTTCTATACGATTCGTAATAACTTTTTCAACATTAATACCAGCCCTAGTAATTTTTACTGCTAACTCTTTTAAATCTTCCTCTTCAATATCGATATAATCTTTAACCCACTCTAAACTAATCAATTTGTTCTGCCTCCTTTCGATCGAATACTCTACTCTCTCTTAAATCTGTATTATAAAATACCCGAATATCATTAATATCATATTTTAACATTGCCATACGCTCTGCTCCAAATCCAAAGGCAAAACCACTCCACACTTTTGGATCATATCCTCCCATTTTCAACACGTTAGGATGTACAATTCCAGCGCCTGCAATTGTAATCCAACCGCTATGTTTACAAATAGGACAGCCATCTCCTTTGCAATTAAAACATGAAATATCCACTTCAACAGATGGCTCTGTAAACTGGTAGTAGCTAGGACGAAAACGTGTCTCAACATCCTGCCCAAATAACTTTTTGACAATAACATCAATTGTTCCCTTTAAATCAGATAAAGATATATCCTTATCTACAACTAAACCTTCAATTTGCATGAACTGATGAGAGTGTGTAGCATCATCATCATCTCTTCGGTAAGTTTTACCAGGACAAATCATACGAATTGGCACCTCTCCTTTGTTTTTTAACATCGTTCGCACCTGTACAGGAGACGTTTGACTACGAAGTAAAATTTCTTCTCCCTCTAAATAGAAAGTATCTTGCGCATCTCGTGCTGGGTGACCTTTGGGTATATTTAGCATTTCAAAGTTATATTTATCTTCTTCAATTTCAGGACCATCTACGACATCATATCCCATTGAAATTAATAATTCTTCTACTTCCTCTATCAATTTTTCCAATATATTAGGAGCCCCTACTGTTATTTTGGTAGCAGGAAGCGAAATATCGATAGTTTCTTTCTCTAGCTTTTCATTTAGAATTTGTTCTTCAAATTTGATTTTTTTCTCTTCATACAAACTTAAAAATTCTTCCCGTAAAGAATTTACCTTCTGACCAAATTCTTTTTTCTCTTCATTGGGCATTGTTTTAATAAGGGCATTTAATTCTGTAATATGTCCTTTTTTCCCTAAGTATTTTACCTTTAAATTATTTAAACTTTCTAAATCACCAACTTCATCTAATTCATGTATGAAATGATTTCTTACTTCATCTACTGTCATAAGTATTCTCCTTTTCTTTATCATTTTACCTCATATAAAAATAGCTACAAGTTAAGGACGAAAATTCGCGGTACCACCTTAATTTATAGCTATTACTATACACTCTATTCTCTTAACGCGAGAAAAACGCTTACTATTAATAAGAACTCCTAAGACGAATTCACAAACTATCTATACCTATTTCCACCAAACATAGGCTCTCTTAAAAAGAATTATTTGCTACTACTTCTTAATCAATGTCGATTAATTTCACTCTAACATATTTTTTTCGCTTTGTAAACTTATATTACAAAAAAAGAGACAATCTCTCTTTATTTTTGAAGCATGTTCAATAAATTAATTTTAAACATATCTTTCTCAGGGTTACTCTTTGAAATCATTACACCCTTATAAGTAGAAAGTTCTGCACGATGTCCTTCGTCTAAAATTCCTTCAGGTGTAATATTAGTTAATAAAATAATTTTCTTTTTAGTATAAACAGTATAATGAATGCGTATTTCTCCATGAACTTTGGCAAACAATTCATCTGTTGGCAATTTTAACTCATAGGAAATTGTCTTATCCTTTTCATTTCTAGAAACTTCTTCTCCAAGAAAGTTTCCTTTACGTAATTCAGGATAATAATTAAAAGTTAATTTCTTATAAGCAAGCATATTATACTTTCTTACAGATCTTTCTTTTTTACGAAAATCATTTTCATCTAAATATTCAAATATAAAACCATCCATTTATATTCAACCCCCTGTTCTATTGAAGACCCCTGTATCTTCAAAAGTAAACATATTATACCACTATTGTTTTATTTTGTCAAACTATTTTAATTAAATTTATGTAGAATCACTGTACAGTAAGCACAGGCCGAAATGAAATACTGCCACTACCACTTCCATAAGAACAACTAAAAGAGAATACTCCAGCCCCTATTCCATGAGTATAATGACCACCTCGCATAAACCACGGAATTTGTGCTGATACCATTACCATATAGTCATCATACCAACTTTTTGTCTCATCCATAGTTTGTGTTATACAGGGTTTATTATTACATGCTGTTAGGAAATCACTACTTGTATAAAAGTCATAATACTTCTCTTCCAGAAAATCCTTCCCTGTAAATGTCGTTCCGTCTTGTAATAGTCCAGTATAACCCGAGTTATAAGTAGCATTCCAACCTGAATATCTTTTTCCTGCTGCTGCATAATCTCCCATCATATATTCCCAGGCTCCTCCTGACATATCATAAATCCCATAGATTGTTCCTGTTGTTGACGAGCCTGTTCCTTCAAGTGATTTTTCATATGTATATTGACATCCATAGTCCGTAGCACCATTACTTGGAGCACCATAACTACAGCCTGTTATATACTTATCTGATTTATTTTGGTATATCTCTTTACTTTCTCCATCAAAGTTTCTATTTCCTAGTTTTCCATATTTGCTTTGACTTAAGTACGCCGATAATGCCCACTCATTATTCTTCATCGCATGGGAATTTACTATTTCACTATTAAATCCATAACGATTTCCACTCTTTGTCATATTTCTTCCAATATCTGCAATACTAATAATTTGTACTCCTCTCCAACTTATAGTATTCGGTTTTATTATAATATCTAAGTTAGATATACTTTCCTCTATAGTAGGGGCTGATGGTTCAAATTTTCCTATCCAAATTCCAGATAACTCCTCGCTTCCAAATGTAAAACCATCAGGTGTTCTAAAGCCACTTCTCTTTTCTGCTACTTTATATTGCGCACTTCCAAGTTCTTTCTCACTCTTTTTTATAAACTTTACATCTATCTCCCCTGGTAGTTCTTGAGTTGGAGCACTGTTCAAATATACTCCCTTCTTTCCATAATAGGCATCTCCATCTTCACTTCCTATCGTATAAGAGTATCTTGGAATATACACCCACATCGTTTCAATATCATTCATAGGAATTGCTGTTCCACTTGCTGCACTTTGATATTTACTTCTACTTGCAGTTGTCACTGTGACAGCATTCGCCCACTTTCCGAAATCATAATCATACCAATTATTACTATTTGCCTTTTCCCAACTACTACTAGCTTCATCCCATACTACTTTTATCATATTTGCTTCTGTATCTACTACTGGTATGATTCCTTCTACTATTTTCTTACCACTTGGAAAAATTAACTTCTTATTATATAGTCCTCCATTACTTCCAAAGGTGATTACCTCATCTTTATCTGTATTGTTTGCTATCTTCAAATGATACGTTTTTACTCCATTATTCCTTATTATTTCTCCTTCTTCCCCCATGGGTTCATCCTTTGTACTATCATAACTGACATTCACTCCTTCTGCTACTTCATACCAAAAATTAAACTTTGCATCCCGTCCATTTCTATTTTTTAGCTTAATTGTTATTTCTTTACTCTCTCCGCTCTTTATGTTCATACTATGATTATTATCTAAACTTTCACTCTCTATTGTTGCTGCTATTTCTCCTGTTACGATATTTAAAGAACCCTTCCTTTCTGCACTGCTTGTAAATAATGCATAAGAAAAGCCTCCTACTATTAAAAACAAACTGATAATTCCTACCAATATAATGTAATTGCTATTCTTTAATCTCTTCCATTGATACTTTATTCTTCCTAACATTCTCTAACCTCTCTTTTATCATAAAGCAAATTACTTTATGACTTTTAAGGTCATTTTCCTTTTATATCAATCTTTCTTTTATCTTTGACTAACCTTATGACTAACTTTATTTTTAATCATACTTTGTCATATTTTGTTTTTACTTATTTCTTGTGACAATTTTTTGACTATTTAATCTTTTTACCTCCTTTCTTTTCTCTTTATTTTTCTATATTTTTCTTTTTATTACTTGATTATATTTTTTTCATATTATATACTTAATCTATAAATATCATAAGTATTTCAAAAAAAACTCATAAAGTAATTTGCTTTATGAATTTTTTATATTATCAAAAATCCCAATTTTTATAAAAAGATGCACTTTTGCATCTTTCAAACTTTATTGTATTTTAACTTTCAATTTGAGTATTATTCTCAACATACTCTTTTATCTCGTCTATTTTTAAAGTAATCTGTTTCATCGTATCACGATTACGCAATGTCACTGTCTCCTGATTTAAGGTATCATCATCAATCGTGATGGCATAAGGTGTTCCAATAGCATCCGCCCGACGATATCTTTTTCCAATAGAACCAGTATCATCATAACTAATCATAAAGTATTTACTTAACTCATGATATATTTCTGTAGCCTTTTGGCTATGATATTTTTTATTAAGCGGAAGAACTGCCACTTTATATGGGGCAAGTCCCGGATGTAAATGCATTACCTCTCGTGTTTCACCATTTTCTAACGTCTCTTCTTCATAAGCATCTGAAATAACTGCTAGGAAAAGACGATCCACACCAACTGAGGGTTCAATAACATATGGCAAATACTTTTCGTTTGTTTCTGGATCTAAATAAGTCATATCCACCTTTGAATGCTCCTGATGTACTCCTAAATCATAATCTGTACGATCGGCGATTCCCCATAATTCACCCCATCCCATAGGATAATTATATTCTATATCAGTAGTGGCCTTACTATAAAACACCAACTCTTCCTTTTCATGATCCCTATATCTTAAGTTTTCAGCTTTTAACCCTAAAGACTTTAAAAAAGATAGACAATTTGTTTTATAATAATCAAACCATTCCAAATCAGTACCTGGTTTACAAAAAAATTCATATTCCATTTGTTCAAATTCTCGTGTTCTAAAGATAAAATTTCCTGGTGTAATTTCATTTCGAAATGCTTTTCCTATTTGTCCTATTCCAAAAGGAAGTTTTGCTCTTTGACTCCTTTGTACATTATTAAAATTCACAAATATTCCTTGCGCCGTTTCTCCCCTTAAATATACCTTATTGGATGAGTCCTGTGTCACACCCATAAAAGTTTCAAATAACAAATTAAACTGACGAATTGATGTAAAATCATTTTTTCCACAAGAAGGACAAGCCACCTGTTTTTCCTTTATAAATGTCTCTAATTTTTCATTACTCCAACCATCTCCTGTTTCTTCTCCACCTGTAAACTCTTCTATCAGTTTATCTGCTCTATGCCTTGTCTTACAATATTTACAATCTATTAGGGGATCCGAAAAACTTGCCACATGACCTGAGGCAATCCAAACACTTGGATTCATTAAAATAGCAGCATCTAAACCGTAACTATTTTTTTGCTCTTGAATAAACTTCTTCCACCATGCCTTTTTGATGTTTTCCTTCAACTCTTTTCCAAGAGGACCATAATCCCAAGTATTTGCAAGACCTCCATAAATCTCACTTCCTTGAAAAATAAAACCATATTGTTTACAATAAGCAACCAATTTTTCCATTGTTAGTTTTTCCATCTTATATCTTCTCCTTTATCTTATCAATAATTTCATCTTGATTATTACTAATAAATATATAGTCTGCCAAATTTCTCTCTAAAAATCCCTGTTGATATAATTTATACATCTCCTCAAGCATTGGACTAAAGAAAAAGTCTATATTATAAAGTATTAACTTTTTATTTTCTGAATTTGTTTTCATCTCTTCTAGGCAGGCAAAAAGTTCATTATAAGTTCCAACTCCTCCAGGCAAAAACAATAAAATATCACTCTTATTATAAATAGTTTCTAAGCGTTCCATCGAACTTTTTACTATTACTTTCTCATCGCATGGAATCTTTTCAAATTCTTCTTCGTATTCCTTTACTGCAATACCAATTATTTTCTTTTGTTCCTGTTTAAAGCTGTCATAACATTTTCCCATTAATCCTTTACTATAAACACCAAAAACCAAATTGATATCATTTAATTTCGCTACTTTTTCGATTAGTTCGCTACACATAGTACCATATTTTTCCAGTGCTGCATCGCTAGATGACGACGCAATAAATACATTCATTTTCTCCCTCCAATATAAAACTTCTAGATTAAGTAATGTATAAGGACGAGCAACTACCCGCGGTTCCACCTTACTTATTCTAGAAGAATCAGCTTTTCTTATACTGCTAGAGGATTCCAACCCTCATCATCACAACTTTTATATCTAAAGTATAACCTTATTTGTTAAAAAGGTCAATTATTTTCGGTTATATCGTTGATTAAATTTATCAATTTGACTTTCACGAACAAGAGCTTTTATTTGTTTCTGCTCTCGCTTTTGTAAAAGCATTTGATCATAATTATTTACTACCAGTCTATCTGGATAAGAAAACGATGGTATCATTGTCATAATATCAAACGAATTCGGAAAAGTGGTAACTGCTAAAACATTTGTCCTTTCTCCTTCTAAATACCCTACATCTTGCATACGAAACAAATATTTCGTCATAAGAGAATCGTTAACAATAGGAGAAGCTTCTGGCAATATCTTCTGAAGATTATAATATAACTGTTCAATATCAATTTCTTCATTATAACAATAATAATTTGCCTCTTTCGCTGCCTCATTCGAAGATTTTATATGCTCTATAGCTACTTTTTCATCATAGCTAATTGCTTGCTTAATATCATAACAAGAACATGCAGAATCGTCTTCACTATATTTTCCAAGTTTTGCTTTGCAAAAAGTGACAATACTCTTATCCTTGTCATTAAAACAACGTATATTACAGATTGTTTCTAACGCCTGCTGGTATTCTCCCATATAAGCGTAACAAAGTGCACGCTCACGAATATTATGAATCCCTTCATTCTGACAATTCGAAAGCAATTCTAAGGCTCCTTCTGGACTACCTTGTTGTCTAACAATTGATGCATAATCTTTCAAAACATAGCTATTCCCAGGATACTTCTGTAAAAACTCCTCACAAGCGACAATCGCTAAATCATAATGTCCTTTTTTAATTAAAGTTCTTATCCCTCGATATTCATACTTTTTCTCTACTTCTTTTCTTTTAATTTCCACACCATGTAATTTATCATTTTGCAGCATATTTCTTTTACCCATAGTACTACCTCCAGTGAGAGTATTATACTATAAAATAAATATTATGCCAATAAAATTATAATATAAAAAAGTAAATCTTAGTGAGCTGTCACTTGATTTACTGTCTGAATAAAATTTTTACTTTTTAAATAAAGTCCTGTATATTGAGAATAATATTGATCTAGAAAAGAATTAATCTCTTTTTTAGCCAAATCGCCTACTTCTAGTTTCGTAATTTTCTTAATATCTACATAATAAAACATTCGGATAAGTTTTATTGTCTTCTCACTAACCAGTATTTCATTACGATAACATTCGCTACAAATATATCCACCCATATCACTACTTAATGTAACAATAGCCTTATCACTACCACAAATACTACAATAATCAATATTAGGTCTTACTCCTAGATACTCTAATGCTTTTAACTCTACAATATTTGTTATAACAAGAGGATCTAGGCCTTCTTCTATTTTTTCTAAAGCATCTACTAATAAAGTAAACAAACTATTTTCATCATTTTGCTTTACTACCTGATCAACCAATTCTACGATATAAGAAGCATAACTAATAGCGGACAAATTCATCAACATTTTAGGAAAAGAATTTAAAATATCAACAGATATTAAAGTGGACAATCCATTTTCTTTATAATATATATGAAAAGTACCATAAACAAGCTTTCTACTAATTCCTCGTAACTTACTTTTTATGTTACGACATCCTTTCGAAATAACGCCAATTCTTCCCATATCTTCTGTCAATATATTTAATATTTTACTAGACTCACTATAATTAGTTTCACTAACTACAATTCCTAAAACACTTTTTATTTTCATCCTATCACTTCTCTTTTTTCATATTAGATAACATCAAATAATATTTGATATCACCTGTTTCTTTAAATAAATCCCAAAGAACATTTTGCATAGTATCACCTCTATTATTATAGTGATAACTTTTACATAGTTTTATTCATCTTCCTCTCTCAATCCTAATTCCTGGAAATATTTTTCCTGATCACGCCAATTTTTTAATGTTTTTACATAAGTAGATAAATATACCTTTTTTCCTAAAAAATGCTCCATGTCTCTACGAGCACGAGTCCCTATTTCTTTTAGCATAGAACCTTGTTTCCCAATTAAGATTTTTTTTAGATTATCACGATCTACCACAATTAGTACCTGGATTCTAACTAAATTTTCTTCTTCCTCATAATCTTCCACATAACAAGTGACTGCATGAGGAATCTCTTCTTTTGTTAAATGAAGAACTTTTTCTCTTACAATCTCTCCCATAATAAACCTAGTAGAAACATTAGTTAATTCATCTTCATCATAAATTTCCTCTTGCTCTTCTAATTCATTTTTAATACATTTTAATAGCTCATCTTTATTATCACTTGCTAAGGCTGAAATAGGAATAATTTCCTTAAAATCATATAAATCTTTTGCGCTCATTATAATTTTTAATAATTGTTCTTTATTCATTCGATCGATTTTATTCAAAAGCAAAAAGATAGGAGTATTTTCTTTTTTCAATCTTTCTAAAATAAATAAATCTCCTTTTCCGATTCCGCGGGAGGCATCTACTAAAAACAAAATCAAATCCACTCCTTGGGAATTTTGATAGGCTTTTTTATTTAAAAGATTCCCCAATTTATGGGTTGGTTTATGAATTCCTGGAGTATCAACAAAAACAATTTGACTTTCAGAATCATTATAAATTCCTTGGATAACATTACGAGTAGTTCCCGCTTTATCAGAAGTAATGGCAATTTTTATGCCTAATAAATTATTTAAGAGAGTAGATTTTCCCACATTAGGACGTCCTACTAAACTTACAAATCCTACTTTTTTCATTTTAAATTTTCCTCTCCAAATGGGTAGGGACAAAGATCCTTTACTAAGTATTTCTCAAGTTTCCCATCCCTTGTCATACAAACCACTGTAGCATCATCCGAAAAAAATTCATAAATAACTTGTCGACACACAAAACAAGGACTCGCTACTCTATCATCATCACACATAATGAATAAAGAAGCAAAGTCATTCTTTCTATAACCATTACTAACAGCATTTACAATAGCACTACGCTCAGCACAAATAGTAGCACCAAAGCTAGCATTCTCTACATTTACTCCTGCAAATTCCTTTCCATCCTTTGTAACAACAACGGCCGCTACTTTAAACTTAGAATATGGACAATAACTATTCTCTAACAATTTCTGCAACTTTTCTACCATTCTTTTCTCCTCTTATCTTTCTATCGAACATTGTTCTAATACAAATTCTTGTTTTGCAAACATTTCATGTTCCTCTTGTTCTGTCATATGATCATATCCCAAAAGATGATAAAAACCATGAACTGCTAAAAAAGAAAGTTCCCTTAAAAGCGAATGTCCATATTCTTTTGCTTGACTTTCTGCCTTTTCAATTGAAATATAAATATCGCCCAATACTCTTATTCCTGGTATCACCATATTCTTCTCATCCTCTAATGCAAAAGTAATAACATCTGTCTCTTTATCAATATTGCGATACTTTTTATTTAAATCATGAATATAATCATTATCAACAATAACTACATTAAATAATACATTACTAAGATTCTCAATTTCTATCGCCCTATTTAAGACTCTGTCTACATCTTTTAGTTCCACAATTTCTCTATTTGTCAAATTATTAATTTCTACTTTCATAACTCTCCTTCTATATTAATGTAAAACAACCAATTAATAGTATTATAGATAATAAATTCAAAAACCACTCAGATTGAAAAACTTTTGGAAAACTATTTCCTATTCTTACAATCAAGTAATACATTAAGTATCCGAGTAATCCCCCAGCAATATTTAACATAATGTCATCAATATCAAACACTCTTCCAATTGCCATTTGAACACATTCTATAGAAATAGAGGCCACTAATGTTAAAATAGCAGGGATATATGCTTTTTTAACATCTAAGTAATAACTACAAAAAAAGCCAAAAGGCAAAAATAGCAAAACGTTTCCTAATACATTTTTAATAAACAAACGACTTCCTATATGATATCGAAACATTTCTCGAAAAGGAATAAAATTGTTACTAGACCAACTAACTGTATCTTGAAATGTCACCACCTGAAACAAGCACAAAATATAAATAATAAATGATAAAGCAAGTAATTCTTTATAAAGAATAAAACGAGTTTTATTTTTTAGTAAATATGTAATACGTAACGAAACAATAATTACTACTGAAATGATAATCATCGGCCACGTAAAATTTACAACTCCTTTTAAAGTATTTGATAGAGGTGTTAGCATTATTCACTTTCCTCCTTTTCCCTTAAATCTTCCAAATCTATATTTTTTAAACTTATTGTATCTGTGATATTTTCTTTAACTTTAAAAAATACATCTATTACTATTTTACTATTTTTGTGATACTTTTTCAAAGTTTTTTGAGAAATTATTTCATCATCTACTCCTAGTTTACTTTTTAACTTTTCTTTTGCTATTTTCATTGCCTTTTGATATGCCTCTTTTTCATTATGAATTTCTTCTTTTATTTTTATTTCCTCAAAAGTGGTATATGCAATCGAAATCGGTAGCATATTATTCCATAATAATTTTGTTCTTTTCTTCGTTGATAATTTATAAGGTTTAAAATCAAAAAGTGTATAATAATTATTTAAAAATTTTATCTCTAGGCGATGTTTCTTTTTACCTGTTTTTATCTTTTCCTCATAATCATAAGGAACTGTCACATTCACCTTGTACCACACCTCTGCAAAAACGCTTCCCTCAGCCCGAATCTTACTAACTGGTGTTTCTTTGTTTTTAATAATCCCACTAATTAAAATATCACCTTTTTTTACATAATCATTTTTCTTTACGACAATTTCTCCATGACTGGCTTCAACTTCTAATATTCTACCAGACTTTTTAGCAACAATACTTTGCTCTTCTTTTGATTCCTCTTTGGTATTTTTTTTACGTTCTTCCACATTAACCCTATAAGTTGTTCCAACCTCTTCTATTTCCATCCATTCTAACTTTTCTTTTTCTTTATTCAATATTTTCTCTGTGATTTCCTCCTTTTTAGCAAAAGAAACTTTAAATCGATACGGTTTAATTCCATATTCTTCTAAATCTGTTAAAATAAGCTGCCTAATTTCTTGTTTTGTATGAATTACTTCTACTTTTAAAATCAAATTCGATAAAAAGCTCAGTAGTACTATAGCAGTAGACAATGCAAGTAAAAAGAAAAAGTACTTATAAAATAAATATTGATACTTTGCTTTTCCATAGCGATTCAAAATAGTTATTTCATATGTTGTCTTCATATCTTTTAACTTTTCGTATACTTCTTCATCCACTAATACAACTAATCTCTTTTTTTCTAATTGCACCTCTTTTAAAGCTAAATTTTGAGCAATCATTTTTCCCAAAAACCGTTTTAAATCCCGTCCTGTAATTTGAATACGATAAAAAGAATTAAACATTTTCCACCTCAATGTTTAAAACTTCGCCTTTAATTAATACTTCTTCATCTAACAAACGATTCAAGTGCAGATGATTTCCTATAATAATTATCCTTTTTTGGTCAGAGCGAATTACAATACGATTTTCTTCTAATGAAAGAATTTTTATATAATTTACAACGTGCACCATATCATTATATAAAGTTAAACGAAACTCGCTATCTACTATGTAATTTTTTACTCGGTCAAACATATTATCACCTATAAAATGGTATGAGAAACATGAATCAATTATCCCAATGTCCCTTATTAATAGCATTAAAAAAGACAAGTTTTTAATAAAGCTTGTCTCAAAAAATCAACTTAATCGTTCCTTAATTAGAACGCTTACTTCTTTCATATCTGCTTTGCCCTTCAGTCTTGCAGTAGCTTCCTTCATCACTTTTCCCATATCACGGTTGCCCTCTGGCTTTAGCAGTTCGAATATTTCTGCAATTATCTTATTAACTTCCTCTTTTGATAATTGTTCTGGCATATATGTCATTAAGATTTCTACTTCTTTTTTTGTCTTTTCTACCAAGTCATTACGATTGGCCTTTTGAAATTCTGCAATAGAATCATTTCTCATTTTAATTTGCTTATTTAATACATCTAATATCAAATCATCTGTAATTTCCCGTTTCGTATTAATATGTTCCAAATCCACTGCTGCCTTTACCATACGAATCACTTCTAACTTTTGTTTATCTTTCTGTTTCATTGCAGCAACTAAATCTTGTTTTAATCTTTCTTCCAAAGTCATGTCAAAGACATCCTTTCCTATTTTCTAAAACCAGCGTCATCTATAGTAGCATCCACTGCCTCTGCCACCATAGATTCTACTGTTATATCATGTCCCATTTCTTGTGTTATGGTTTCTGTAAATGCCCTTCTTACAAATTCATTCGCTTCTGCACTTGTTTTACAATTAAGAGCAGAATCCACTACCAAATCAACATCATCTCTTCCTAAAATCTGATCACTAGTTAATACATTCATAACAAATTGATAGTTATTAATTTCCTCTCTTAACTCATTTCCCATTGGAGGGTTGTCAATTGAAAACCAAGGTTGAGCATTCGAAATTTTTTGCAACAATTCATAATTCGAATCTTCGATTACATTAGGATGAATGGCAGTGGTTGCAACATAATACTCATTAAATCTTGTCTCCTCAACTAATCTAGATACAAACTTTTGATATTGTGGTGGAGCTGAAACAAATTCGTCTGAACCCGTAATGATTACATTAGCAACTTCCTTTCTTGGAGTAGACGCCTGTTGGCGATTTTGAAATGCACTACTTTCATTATTCATAATTATTCACAATTTAACAAAAACTCTATGTTAAATTCTCCTTTCTTTTATTATATACAGTTCCATTATAGAATTGTTTTTCATTCTGTGTCAAGAATATTTACAGAATTTAGCATAAGAAAAGCAGAGCTTTAGTCTCTACCTTTACTTCTGTTTTTATTTCTTTTTTGTGTATTTTTAATACCTTCTTTTTTCGCTTTTCTTCTTCTTACGCCTGGCTTATCATAACATTCTCTTTTTTTGCATTCAGAAGGGACACCGTCTCTCGCTACTTTTTGTTTGAATCTTCTTAGAGCCATATCTAAGTTTCCATTCTTAACAGTTACTTGCGTCATTACTTTCCCTCCCTTCGTCTTAACTACAAATGATTATAACACAATAAGTACTGATTTTTCAACAAAATTCTTACTTTTTTATCACTTTTTTATATTATAGTATTAATTGGAATATATTTTTAATAAATATCCCTAATCCTATACCAGTTTGATATAAAAAATTTAGTAGCACATAAAACAAATAAAATAAAAATGGTAATGCTACAATTACAGTCATATAATACAGATATTTTTTTATTCCAATGGACAAATTCCTCCCTCACCAATTCTTCGAACGGAAGAACCTATACTTCGACCTACATCGATTAATGCTTTAATAATATTAGTAAAAGAATTTAGTAGCGAGGCAGATAATGTAGCACCACCAACTACCTCATCCAAATTTTGTAATTCCTTTATGTAGCATCACATCCCTTAGGATGAACAATCCCCTCTATAACTCCTGATATGAAAACAATGGTAGCTACAATACCCAGTGCTATCCAAGGAGAGGCTCCCCCTGTTATTGACTCTAAATTTTGATTATCTAACTTTTGCATTTTTTTCTCCTTTCCAACATGATTTAAAAATAGTAATTAGTGGTCTCTCTTCTTTATATAAAGCTATTGTAATAACATCTAAAAGTTCATATTTCTTTTTAAAATCTATTGCTAGCTGAACTTGATGGTAAGAAATCTTATCTCTTATAAAAATGTCTCTGATAATATTCTTTATTTTTACTTTATATAAAACACCTTCCATATATATGGTTTTATTCTTGTTTAGTCGATCAAGCTCTTCACTATTAATCGTCACTTCTATACCATGGTAATCTACAATAACTGCCGATATCAAAGTATAACTCTTATAAAAGTGACTGCATAAATAATAAATGCTTAATATTAAGAAAAATAGAAATAGTGCGAAAAGACCAAAAGTAGTTTGATAATTCTCAAACTTTTTCTTCATGACACATTCCTTTTTCTATATGAAGAATTTGATTAAACAAACCTTTATTATCAAATCGATGAGAAACAAAAATAATTGTTTTCTCTTCTAGCATAGAAAGCATATTTCTTAATATTTCTCGTTCATTGATACTATCAATTTGGCTACTAGCCTCATCAAAAATATAAATATCGCTTTGCTTTAATATACTACGTGCTAAAATCATTCTCTGACGTTCTCCTCCACTTAGGTTAAAACCATTTTCCTCAATAATAGTATCAAGTCCTAATGGCATTTTACATACAACTTCTCTTAATTGCATAGCATCTATTACCCTTTCTAACTCATCATCTGCTACTTCTCTCCCCATCACGATATTTTCTCGAATTGTATCTGTAAATAAATGTTCATTTTGAGACACATAGGTGATTTGCCTTCTAAGAGTAGCTAGATGATAGTGATTAATATCTATATTACGAATCTTTATTTTTCCAAATGGAACTTCCACATATTGTAGTAGGGCCTTTACTAAAGTAGATTTTCCACTACCACTTTCGCCATAAAGGAAAACTTTATTACCATAGGGAATCGTTATATTAACGGAAGATAATAAAGGATAGCTATGATAAGAAAAAGTCAAATTTTTATATTGTATAACACCAGTTAATCGTTGATCAAAATAATACTCTTGCATCGTAAAATTCTCCTTATGAATCGTAAATAGATCTTCCACCCTCTCTTTTGAAACTAAGTATTCATGAAATTCCTTTCCTAAGGAAATTAAATTTTGAAATGAGGAAATACCATACATTAATATACTTTGAAAAACAACCAACTCACCCAACGAAAAATCATTTTCTATAACATCTATTGCCCCAAGTAGTAAGACCAATATCATCAAAAGATTATATAAATTCTTTTTTAAGAATTCTTCTATATAATATAAAAACAAAAAAAGATAGTGGCTTTCTAAAAAACTGCGATATTTGGTACGAAACTGTTTCATAATCTTATTCTCCATATGTAATCCCTTAATAACATCAAAAGCAGTAATCGCTTCAATTAAGTAAGAGTTTAACCTCTCCTCCTGATGTAAATATTTTTTAAGCCTCTTCTTATGAAATTTTTTTAAGACATATTGTAGAGAAAAAATGATAACAAAAAAGAATAACATATAACTTGTTAATATAATATTTAAGTTACAAAGAAGAATCATAAAAAGAACAAGAGATAATATTTCAGGAATACTACTAGAAATAAGCATTGTAATAAAATTTTTCACAACTCCTAAATCTTTTATCCGTGCAAGAATTTCACCTGTTGTTCGATTTTTATAATAAAGATACGGAAATGAAATAATTTGTTCAAAGATTATATTAGTAAGATGCAAATCAAAAATACTATTCCATTTTAGAAGAGCAATATTTCTAAAAAGATTAGCACTCTCCCTCAAGGAAAAAATAATCATCATGGTAATACTAATAAGTACAACATTATGAGTGCTTTGTGGTGTAATAGCGTATTCCAATAAATATTTAAAATGATATGCTGATAGGATATTAAGCAAAGAATATATAATACCTAATGATATAATAACAAAAGCAACCACTTGGTATCTTTTTAAAAGATGTAAAAATTCTTTAAAAATTACTTTTTTTATTACTAAATTGGGCAAGGCTTTTTTTGGTTTTAGAAAAATGAATTTATGACTAGTCATTAGTTTAAATTCTGCTAAGGAAATGCTTCTTTTGCCTTTAGCAGGGTCCATTATTAAAACTTTATTACTAAGAAAATCAATATCATAAACAGCAACAAAATGCTGATAACTTTTATTAATAATTACATGGGCTATAAAGGGCATGTCATCTTTTTTTATATTCTCTACTTCTCCTTCCATACCAAGACAACTAAACCCTATCTCTTCTGCTCCCTTTATCAAATGATAAGCACTAACCCCACTTTTAGTTGTATTTGTAAGCTCCTTTAAATGCTCTTTTGATACATTACCGCCATAATAACGAATAATAGACAATAAAGAGCAAACACCACAATCTTTAATCCCATCTTGTAAAACTACTTCAATCTTTTTAACAATTATTTCACCTCCTGTCTTATTATTAGCAACAAACAAAAAAATTCGAATAAAAAAATATCATTATACATATGATATTTCTTTCATCTTATATTCCCTATTTTTATTTATGATATATTAATTTTTTATTATTTCCCCTTAAATTATTTACATAATGAACAGCATCAGTCTTTGTAATTTTTTGTAAGGAATAACAAGAGTTTTTATCTGGCAATATTGCATAATACAACATATCATTTTCTAATTCTACTGGATATATATTTACAAATGTCCAATCATTATCACTCGACTGATCAAATAACGACACCTCCAATACTTTATTACAATCATCATCCAAAAAAAGTGTTTGCAAATAAGATAGACAATGTCTTAAGTCTGAAAAGTCAGACACAAGAGGATTATAAATATCCACCCATTCTTTCACCTTTTCTATCCTATAAACTAAAAAAGCATCTTCAGACCAATCCGTTGTTGACTCTAAGAACTCATCAAATAAGGTAGAAGCATATTCCTTAAGAGTACTATTTAAATATTCCCCGTTTACATATTCTAATGTTTTATCCTTCACTTTTAACTCTTGCTTAAACTTATAACCATTTTTATTAACTGGATAATAACCATAAGTGCTAAGTCCCATTTTTACACGAGTAAAATCATTACCATAACTAGCATCAGCCACAATTTTTAATTTTGGATTATCCTTCATAACAGCATATACATGCCCACTTCCTAATAATTCACACTCTACATTAAGTAATTCTTCCACCAATTTAGCAAATACTTCCTTAGCATACGTTGTACAAATTACCCATGAATCTTCTAAATCTTCCAAGTCTATCTTACGATTCCTAAGTTTTTCCATTCGTTCTAAACGATCAGACAAAAAATAATTACACCAATAATATCTAGGATCATAAGAAAATAGCTCACAACTTCTAAGATATAAATACCGCTTTTTCAGTTCAACATCCCAATTCTTATCTTTTATTTCATCATCTAATAATGCTAATACATTCATAAAAATCCCCTCTTAAATTGGCACATAGTATAGCATAAAATTTAAGAAAAGGCAATATTTTCAACACCATCAAATAACATCTTTTTCTATATTACATTCATAAACTAAAAGATCTGTAATTGTACAATTAAGACTATAACACATCTTAGCAAGCGTTATCTCATCATATCGATAAACTTCATTTTCATAATACTTTTTTACAGTATCATATTTTAAGTTTGTCATTTTACTAAGCTCATAAATAGATATATTTTTTTTATCCATTACTTCCTTTAAACATAAATGAACCTTCCCATAATACAACAATTCCCCCACTATAAATCACCTCTAATTTTTTAACAAAAAAAGCACTAGAAATACGATAGATCTCTACTGCCTCTATATATCTAATATTATATCACAATTAGTTAACTTTTTCTACATAACCTTCTTCAAATTTATAAATAACATCTGCCAATTGTACTATATCTTCCTTTACGTGCGAAGAAATAATAATTATTTTCCCACGTTTTTTCTCGTTAATTAAAATTTTTTTTAATTCTTTTACTGATTTTTCATCGACTCCATTAAAGGGTTCATCTAAAATCATAATAGAGGGATCTTCCATTAATACTTGCGCAATCCCTAATTTTTGCTTCATTCCAAGAGAATATTTACTATATTTTTTATCTTTATATTTAGAAAGCCCTACTAAATCTAATGTTTTTATAATTTCCTCTAAAGAAATCTTTTGAGTAATTGCTGCTAATAGTTTCAAATTATCAAGACCACTTAAATCAGATATAAACCTAGGCTTTTCAATTAATGCCCTTGTATCCTTTGGAAACTCATTATGTAGAATATAATCATATCCATCTAATAGAATACTTCCAGAAGAGGGTTTATAAAATCCACATAAAATTTTTAAAAATACACTTTTCCCACTCCCATTTCGGCCCATTAATCCATAAATTTTTCCATCTTCAAAATTACAATTACATTCTGTTAGTACAAATTCATTTCCAAATTTCTTCGATATTTTTTTAACTTCTAATTTCATTTTATTTCCACCTTTCCAAAAAGTTTTCTTTTCTTAATTTCAATATTATAGTGAATAATACGAATAGAATTATTAAAATAAAAATTAACATAATAAAATTCATATCAACAGCAAACATATTCAAATTTGGAATTAAATATAAGAAAATTCCTAACATTATAATAAGTACAATTTTATTTTTCTCTCCTGCTACTATATAAAATAAGAAAAAAAGCAAACTGATATCAAATGTATACAAAATATCTTTTAAATACCATATAACCGTATTACCTATATTGTTTAAATAATAGTTACTGTAAAACAGGCTAGTGCTATTTACTACAAATAAATACACAAAAGTTTTAAATGATAAAATAAGAGCAAAAGTTGTTATCAATTTAGACATCATCCATTTTCTAATATCAATTCTTAAAAATATATTGGTCATGTTTTTTATAATATCATTAGATACTAAATCAATTATTAAAATAATGAATATTATTTGCTGGATAAGAAAAATTAGAAAAGAAATAATATCATACATTTCAAATTTCAAACCTAGAGCAGCATAAAAGATATAATCACTGCCTAAGTACCCTGTGGTTACTTTAAAAAAAGATCCTATAACTACAATCATGAATGATACCAATAACAAGCGCAGTCGGATTCGTTTTATATAATTAAAATCACTCACCATCAAATATTTCATTAATCTATCACCTGACTCATTTTATTACATGCTAATCTAGCTAACACACAATATATCAATAGTAATAATAAAATGAATATAATACTTATCCCTATCTCTAAAGAAAAAATATTACATTGTAATGGAAAGTAATAATCTTGTGGTAATAGAGGCATTTTCCAGATTGTATTTATAGTATTTACTTTATAAGAATAAAGAAAGACTGATGTTAAAAAATAAATATCTATTATAAATACCAATATTCTATTTAATATTTTAAATGCTAAAACATGAATACTCATTAAAATTAATGTAATAATAATATATCTCATCAAAAAGAAAAATAAATATACGACATTTGAAATACCATACAACTCATAGCTAACAATCCCTAAAGAAAAACTACTATTCATATTTAGACAGCATAATACAATAACGAATATTAAAGTAATGATAAAAAAATTAGACAATGAAGTTATAATCAATAAACTTTTTATATAATTTCTCTTATTTCTAACTCTCATAATATAAAAGTCTAATTTTTCAAATATCTTCATAGAATGAATACTATTTATTAAAAGAATAGCTAGTACTATTGCATGAAAGCTAGCTGTTACATATACATGAAATAAACTAATAAAATACCCCTGAGTTTCTCTTGAGATTAAAGTATTACCAGCAAAAAGACCTATTACAATAGAGAGTAAAACAACAAACTTAGAAACATCTGTCTTAAAAATAAACTTTAAAATCTCTATTCTACTTCTCACTTGTAATAATCACTTCCTCTTGATTCTCATAAGTCTTAAACAATGCCATAGATGATATCAATGCCAACATTCCTCCCATTAAAAGCATCAACCATATGAAAGATGGTCCACTATAAACCCATATATTAAAAAGACTCAAAGAAGAATAAACACCTTGAAACTGTAAAATCATTTCGAAAATAATTCTTCCAATTCCAACTCCTACTACCATTTCAGTACCAATAAAGAACAAAAAAGCAATTAAAATTGTTATAAAAATATTTTTGCTTTTTTTACAACAAATAAGTCCTAAATTAACATAAAAAATACTATGCAAAAAAAGATTTAAAAGATATATTGCAACAAACAAAAATCCCATTGACAAGTATTTAGAATCAAATGTTGCAAGATAATTACCATAATATTTCACAATAGTACTATGGTCCATATTAAAGCCAGAAATCACATAACAAATAATGAATCCAACAAGTGCGAAAGTTGGTAACAAAAGGACAGCTTTATATGAATTTAACCATTCTTTTTTCAAATAAGTTTTATAATTCTCTCTTAATAAACAATTTATAAAAAATCCATCTTTTTGCTTTTTATGAAATTCCCAAATTGCTGAGATAATAACAAGAATACAGGAAACTAGTTGAATCCAGTATAAACTATCACCTGTAAAAATAGTATAAAATAATGTTAATGTATCAAAATGCATTGGTCTTACTTTCTCTTTACAAATATCTAAAGCCGAATTTTCTTCGCATTTCTCCTCTATGATATTAAAATTTTTAATATCGTTATTATACATTTTATAATATTTATAAATGCCTATCAACAGAAAGCTTAAAAGAATGAGAAAGCTTATGAAAAAAATTTTATTCTTTGCAAATGTCTCCATACACTACCATTCTCCTCATTCACAATATTTTTGTAAAGCTTAGATATAACTACTTAGTTAACCTATAAACCAATTACCATAAAATGATGTAGTAAAAAGATGTGGTGTCGTTGTTTTCATTTCTACCCAAGTATCCCCTGGAGTAGCCGAATTAGCACCAAAAACTACATCTTTATCGGTTACTAATGTTTCATATTGCGTATAACCTGAATCTGTAAATATCTTTGCCTTCACAGGATTACTAGCAGATACCTGTCTAATTATCTGTCTGCTATCAGAACTTTTTCTATATTTGCCACTTGTATAACTATATCCCATTGCAGGAATTTTCAAGTCTGCATAATTAACCGTTTTAGCTGAAGTATTAAATACTGCAAAAATCCCTGTCAATATTAATGCAAGACATGAATATTTAACTATTTTTTTCATTATATCCTCCCATAATCTATGCTCTACTTAATGTTAAGTATAACAATTAAAAAACTCAATTACTATTCCTATAAGATGGAACAATATTCGATAAATTAAGATTCCTTAAAATAATTTCAACCCATAATAAAACTATACTTTTTTGTATAGTCTTATTATAATTAGTTATTTAAATCATCCTGCATATCCACCATCAATTACTATAGTTTCACCATTTATATAACTAGACTCATCACTTGCCAGAAAACATATTGCTCTTGCTACTTCACTAGGCTCTGCAAATTTCTCTAAATAAATTTTAGATGTTTCACTTGCAATGTAGTCTTGTGACAAATCCTTATTCATATCAGTGTTTGCCCAACCGATTGCAATAGCATTAACCCTAATATGAGGTTTTAACTGAAATGCCAAATCTCTTGTGAGACTTTGTAAACCTATTTTTGAAATATTATAATCCAAACACTCTGGCGATACTACCTTTGTCCCATTCGTAGAAGATATATTTATAATAGTCCCCTTTTTCATGTATTTGGAAACTTGTCTTGATGTAATAAAGGCACCTATAACATTTACCTCCAATGTCCTCTTAAACTCATCAATTGTAATTTCTTCAAAGTTTCTATCATAGACAATACCCGCATTATTAACTAAAACATCAATATGGTCAAATTCCTCTATAATTTGTTCTATCATACTTTTTACTTCATCTTCATTTGATACATCGGCCTTAACTATTAATACTTTCACTTTGTAATTCTTTTCTATCTTTTCTTTTAGCAATTCTGCTTCAATATTATTTTTAAAATAGTTTATAACAACATTATAACCTTTTCTGGCAAACTCTATAATTGTAGCCTTCCCAATCCCTCTAGAACTTCCCGTTACTAATACAACCTTTTCTTTTGCCATCTTCTACTTTTCCTCCCTAATTATCCCATAAAATATTATTAATCTTGATGATTTAAAATTTAATTTTTTTGTTATATTTATAAAATCTAATTATTACCAACCTTATAATCTTTTTACCTTTTCTAACCCTCTAAAATAATCATAGGTCTCATAAATAGATTCTTCCATCGAATTTATAAAAGATTCTAATAAATAAGTATCTTCCAATTTTAAAGATCTTATTTTTCTTTTTATCTCAATTTGCAAGGCATTTGTAAATAAAGATGCTTGTCTTGTGACCTGTCCACCTAAATATTCACTGCCATTATCAACAGATATCCCATAAGAAATCAATTTATTTTCAAATAATTTAATGATATTAGCATCGCAAGTATTATAATTATCGTGCCAAATACTACAATCAAATTTTTTACTATTAGTACATCCATGTATATCTACTACTAAAAGCGAATCAATATTCTGAATATATTGACATAGTGAACTTAAATAATCATTTTCTATAGTAGGAAGTGTTATCCCTAAAGGATAATTGGGATCATCATTATCATTAAATACTCTAACAAAATAGGAACAATTGCATTTTTCCGCTAAGTAAATAGCAAATGGTCCTGTCAGATAATCACTTGCTTTCACTTGATTCTCTCTATATTGCCTAACTGCATGAGGTGCTGATAGTAGGATTGGAATTTTTCCTTCTTTATATATATAACTTCTATCCTCTATTCTTAAACCATTTTTATTATTTTCTAAAAACTGATAGTTTAAATTTCGAATTTGTTTAACTATTGTATTAATATTATTTCACTCCTTATCTCTTATTTTATGAATAATCTATTAATACAATCAAATTTTAAACGATGATAAGTCAATATTAAACACTTTCTCATTTTGATCACTCCATAGCGCATTGATTAAGAATCAAACATATAATATATTTTTATTTAAGTATATATTATACAATTATTCCTATAAAAGTCAAACAAATTAAACTCAAAGATGTATCTATACTACAAAAAATAGTCAATGCTACTTGCACTGACTATTCAATAATAACTATGTGCTAGTTATTTCTAACTAGTCTTATTTATAGATTTTAATTCAGGATAACCATTTTTCTCTATAACATCCAAATCCCAAATATTACCATCAAAATGTAGAGTATCTTGATAGAATGACTTTGTATAAATTTGTGCTTCTATTGCTTCACTTAAGCTGTTTTTTGTTTCTTCTGTTATACTACTAAAACCTTGTGCTTCAGAATATTCATAGCAATTTTCTAATGCTGCTTTAATCTGTGATGCTATTGCACCTGTAAATTTATAAGGTTTTTTCTCGTTTCCTTGTGAATCAATATAACCTTCCATTCTACCAAGTGCAATGGAATTTTTTATTTTTGGATTATTATAAATATTTCCAACTATTCCACCATTATATTCACTCGCTGCAATGTTTGCGTATGTATTCTCTCTTTTACGTATGCTTACTTTTGAAATGACATTTTCTATTGTTCCACCTTGTTGTATAGCACCAACTATTCCGCCATTTTCAGTTGTAGTAATTTCCATTTCTCCTTGTACGAAAACATTTTTTATACTTCCACCATACTTACGTCCAACAAATGTTGATATATATACACCACTACCAGTAAC